>CALVIZ010000001.1 GCA_944331865.1 uncultured Bacilli bacterium
TTCTATACCTTCTTTGTATGTCCATTTTATTGGATACCTTCTTCTAATTGTGTCCACACTTATGGGTACATTATATTTTATTCCTTGTTTCATTCCTTCTTTTATTCCTTGTTTCATTCCTTGTTTCATTCCATCTTTTTTACCATCATTATACCCTTGAGTTTGTCCCTCTTGTTTTGAGATCATTAGTCTTTCCTCTTCTTCACTTATTTCCCTTATAAATTTGGTATTCTTATTTAATTTCATTACTTCACCCCGAAATTTTCTTATTATTTCATCTTCTGGAAAGAAATCTTTTAATTCTTCTGGTGTCATGTTTAGCATTAATAAATATCTTAATCTCTTTCTTTCATCTTCATTATTGTAACATATTTCTTCGGCTTTTTCCATATATACGTTCCATGTTCCAAAATTCTCTGTATATATTCCATCTTCATCTTTTAAATATACTTTATTCATTATTCTCTTTGCTTTTTTATAATTATATATCAAATTTATTTGTAAAAACTTTGTCTCTGTATCTATTCCTTCTCCTTTTTTTATATTATTACTAAACAACTTACATAAATATGATAGATTCCTTATCTTCACTATTTCAGATAATCCTTGAGCATTCATTTCTACATTTATTATACTCTTATCTACTCTTACTAATACATCTAATGTTTTCTTCCTTTCTTTTTCTGTATCTAATGATAACTCTACTGGAATAAACTCTAATATCTCTACCTTTTCATTAAATATTGTACTTAATAATGCCTCTAATATTTCTTTACCATCTTTCCCATTAGCAATTGTTTTAAATAACCTATCATTCTTTGCAGTATATATCATAAACCTCCCTTCATTATATATCTTAAATAAAGGAAGTTATTTTTCTTTTTTTAAACTAAAATTTAATAAAAAAAGTATATTAACCATCAATAAATTATAAGATTTTATGTTGCATTACATTTTAATTAAATAAATTAAAAATTCAATTATTAAATATCTTCTATAATTATTTACTTTATAACTAACCTTTTTAAAATCAAAATCATTATATATAATTATATAATTAATATCTTTATTATTAATGTATTTCATTAATAATTTATCATAATATAAACTTTTCTTAATACCTTTATCATCTAATATAATTACATAATCTTTATATAACTTCTTAAAAAACCAATATCTATTTTTCATGATAAAAATACCTATCTATTAATTTTAATACTTTAATATTACTAGCATATTTATAACAATTACTATAAGTCATAACACTACAAAATGCTTGATAATAACTAATTTTTTCTTTATCTAATAAATATCTTACTTCTTTTATTCTTCTTTTTACCTTTTCTAAATTACTTTTTTTTATTTTTATAATTAATTTATTATCTATTACTTTATATATATAACCTAAAAAACTAAAACCATCTTTACAACTTACTATTTTAGTTTTCTTCTTATTTACTTTTAACTTATATTCCCTCTTTAATTTATCTATTATTATATCTCTAGCTTTCTTTAACTTTTCTAAATCCCTATCCATTATAATAAAATCATCCATATAACGTACATAATATTTTAAATGTATATCATGTACTATATAGTGATCTAATTTATATAAATAAAATATAGATAGTATCTGCGAGCTTACATTACCAATTGGAAGTCCCCGTCCATGGTAGTAAAGAGGAACTTCCACATTATTCTTTTTCATTATTTTATTAATTGTTTATTTATATAATCCTTATTAGTACTATCTATTATTTTTTCAACTAAATCATATTCATAACTATCTAATTTATCAATTAATAATTCTTTTAATACTTCATGATCTATTGAATAAAAATACTTACTTATATCTATTTTTAATATATAAAATTTATTATTCTTCAACTTTTTTAAATACTTAAGAATTAATCTTATTCCATAATCTGTTCCCATATTCTTTCTAGTTGCAACATTTCTCATATCTAAATATTTAGTAAGTTTAACTTCAAGTACATACCTAGTAACAAAATGATTAATAATTTTATCTCTAATATTTAAAGACATTACTAATCGACATTTAGGCTCATATATTAAAAATATATTATAATGTTCATGACCTATTTCACTACTTTTTAACATATTTATTATATTAGTAATATTTTGTACTTTATTTATTTCAAATTTAACTAATTTTTTCTTATTTTTTACATTCTTAGATATTTCATTTTCATAAATATTAAGTAAATTTATAATTTATATTATCCCTCATTTTTACACCAAGCATATAACATTTTCTTAATTCTTCAAATAATTTTTTTTCTTCTTTATTTAATTGTTTTTCACTTATATATTTTAACTTATATGCTCTTTCTAAGAAAAAATCTAATAAATTTACTTTTGCTAAGGCAATTATTTGATAATCTTTTTTCTTTTCTTTATCAGATTCATAATTAGCTTTAATAACATTATCAAGAAGTATTAATGCTTCTTGATAAATAACACTTCTCGATAAAAAATCTTTCTTAGGAATAGTTACTAAAATACTTTCTAAAGATATGATAAAACTTTTAATATTTTTAACAATTAAAAATTTATTGTTATTCATATGCTTTTATCCTCTAAGCCATCAATAACTCTTTCTAATTCTTCTGTAGTTAAATTATTTATTTTTTCTTTTAATCTTGTTAATCTTTTTTCTATATCATAATTCTTTAAAGCTTTAGATAAAACTATTTTATAGTTTTTATCTATACCTTTATGTTCTTCTAATAAGTTATCTTTTTCATATATACTATAACTTATATTTTCATTTTCTAATTTACTTTTAACTTTATTGATTGCTGATTCTGGAAAACCAACAGAATTTTTATATTCAATATATTTGTAACCAAGTAATTCATGCAGAATTAAACCATCATCCCCAAAGGCATTATAAAACTTACCTGACTTATAAAGTCTTACACTATATTTATTCAATCTTTACTCCATTTAAAATCTTTTATAAATAATTATTGCTTATCCTGCACCTTTATATAATACAACCCGTTATATTCGGTATTGATTAACTAGCACCCATAATTAATCAAAGTTCACAATAATTATTTATAGTTAATATTAGATGCTTTTAGCATAGTATTATATCCGCTATGCTAGCGGAATATTAACAATATTTAATATGGTGTATAGGAGCGTTACGTATAACACTCCATCCATATTTTATGTTTGGACTTTGTCCTGGATAATCTTTGTCCTTTACTTCACTCAATCATAAAACCGTAATCTTATATTACTAGAACTGTAAAGGTCTGGCCGCACGCCGTTCGAATTGTTATACACAGAATTGTTATTGACATATCCTGACGAATTCACATTGAACGCATTGTTAGAATTGTCCGAATGGCGGGAAATTATTGCAAGATTACCCAAATTTTCATAATTATATAAATAATCATTACTAATAATTAGTATAGTATTATATCCGCTATACCAGCGGAAGTGTTAATAACTCAAAAAATTGCTATTCCCTGAGTGCCTGCTTCTTCGCTGCAGCCACTCAGACAATTTCTATAACATCATTTTTTCACTACTCATTATATTTCTTCATCTACTTTAATTTCACCCCGCTCGCCTGGACCGCTAGGGCCCTAGACGAGCATTGTCCTAACCTCAGTTTATTCTAATCGGGTCAGCGGACGAGCCGCTTCCCGATACATAGCTTGTCGAAGATGTTAGATAAAAGACTGGCCGCACGCCGATCGAAAAGCGATACACAGAATAGTTATTGAAAGAGCCTGACGAATACACACTGAACGCACCGGTAGTAATGCCCGAATGGCGGGAAATGGTCCATTCGGTTAAACCTGCTAGCCAATTTGAACTTTTTGCTGGTTCATAATTATATAATTCCTTTGTCCAATAACTGTTACTTGCGGCAAACCCATAATCTGATACATACATTAATCCTATTTTTGCTCTACATGTTGTTCCACTACTTTCTGCATTATAAAATGTTTTTGGTGTTGCGGCTGAACTTGAATACCCTCCTACATACCATGTGTGTGTTGCTATTTTATTACTCCATGTTGCACTTAATCCACTTAAGTATGTTCCATTTAATGTTCCTGTATTCAATGTGCTACTACTCCATGTATTACTTCGATTTGAACTTGAGCCACTCCAATAATAATTTCCTAAACTGCTGTTTTTTATTAGTTTTACTTCACTACCAAATACTCCTATTATTCGATATAAGTTTGCACTTGGACATGTACTTGCTGTTGATCCAAAACATACATAATTATTTGGGTTTGCTCCTGCATATCTATATGAGTTATCTGCTGCACTATTTGCTAGACTACTTGTATGATAATACATACTAGACATTTCTTGACCTGCTTCATTATAATAATTTTTTATACATGTTGCTAGATTTGTTCCATTGCTACATACATCTGCTAAATATATTTCATTAATTGTTTCAACACTTGTTGTCTTTTCACTTGATGATACTCCATTTGTATCTTTTACATATACTTTTATTGTGTATGTTGTTCCTTTATTTAATCCTGTGAATGTTTTAGTATTACTTGTACTACTTGAGTATGCCCCATTATTTATTGAATAATAATATGTTGCTACACTATTGGTTCCTCCACTGGCATTTACGCTTATACTTATTGAACTTGTTGTTGTATCTGTTACTGTTATACTATTTACTACTGGATTTACATAAGCATTTGTTGTTACTTGTACTGTTTCTTCATTTGTTTCATATCCTAATGTATCTTTGGCATAAACCTTAAATGTATATGTGGTATTTGGAGTTAATCCTGTAAATGTATATGTTTGTGATGTACTTTCTACATAACTATTTCCTCCATCTTTACTAAAGTAATATTTATCTACTTCATTTTCTCCTGCTTCTGTTGTTACTGTTAATGTTACACTATTTGTTGTTTTAGTATTTGTTACATTAGTTATTTTTGCTACATTATATTTATCAAAATATACATAACATTTATCTGATCCACTACTTATTAGTTTTACTATATTTATCTCTCTATCATATACTAATTCTCCACCTCTTTCACAACCAGAAAGTTCATTATTAAAAGCATAACCATCCCCCGGCCATGTGCTAGCAGAAGTTTTTTTATAAGTTCCATCATCTTGTTCTAACATTAAAGTTAAAAATCCATTTGTGTTTACATTTGGTTTTGTTTTATCATCTACTTCTTCTTTTGTTTTAGGTATTAATAAATATACTCCTACTACTATTACTAATAATGTACTAAATATTATTAAATTTCTTTTTTTATTTTTCATATTAATCCCTTCTACTATATATTAACAAATAATAATTAAAAAATTTGCCAGTTATTGTCATACTATAGATTATTCTAAAAAAATATTATCATTTATTAACAAAACAATATATGGACAAATTGTCCATATATAAAAACTATTATTTTGAACATAATGTATTTAGGGTGATATTATGAATCATAATGATAACTATTATTTTGAAATAGCTAGAAAAAACATTAAAAAATACCGAGAAGAAGCAAACTTAACACAACAACAACTCGCTGATAGATGTGGGATAACTATGAATTACTTAGCAAAAATAGAAAGTAACAAAATGAAAAAAGGCTTTACAATAGTAACCCTTGGTAGAATAGCAGATGCATTAAACATTGATATAAGAGAGTTATTTAAACCAATAGATGAATAAAAAAACAATGCTATTAAAAACTAAACAATAAATATTTTTTAACTAGAGGAAATAAAAGCATTTTTAATCTTTATAATATCTTTGATTTTTACTAGTTAGCTTATCTGGATTAGTTGTTTTTATTAACCCCATATTTAATGCAGGTTTTAAATAAACTTTTCTAAAAGAATTTATTGATTTTAAATTTAATTTATTCATTAATTCTTTTGCACTAACTGGAATATTATAATCCATTACTTCAAGTAATTTATTAACATATTCATCTGTATTAGATACTTCTTTATTAATATTTTTTAATAAATTATTTAACGATTCATCAATCATTTTTAACATAAATTCAATAAATTCTGTTGATTCTCCAGAATTATTACAATCATCAATTACTTTATAATATTCTTTTTGGTATTTTTTTATTAATGATTCTATTGGAAGATAAACAAATACTTCTTTCCAATGTGAAAGTATTATATTTTGCCAAAGTCTAGCCATTCTACCATTGCCATCACTAAAAGGATGAATAAATACAAACTCATAATGAAAAACTGATGATAGTATAAGAGGATTAATTTTATCTTTATTTTCTTTAATATAGTTAAACAAATCATTTATAAGATCCATTACTAAATCTGGTTTAGGAGCAATAAAAATACAATTATTATCTTCATCAAAAACCCCCTCATTTCCACTTCTAAATTTGCCAGATTCCTCTATTAATCCATTTGTTAATATTCCATGAACATAAAGTAAATCATCTATACTATATGGATTTATTTTAGTAATTTGTTCATAAGCCTTATAGGCATTTTTAACTTCTCTTATTTCTCTTTCAAACCCTATAACTAATTTACCATTAATAACATCTTTAACTTGTTTTAAAGATAAAGAATTTGCTTCAATTGCTAAAGTGGAATGCACAGATTGAATACGATTATTTTTCCTTAATATTGGCATTTTTCTTAAATTATTATAATTATTTATTTGTCCTATTTTTTCAGTAATATTAGCAGCATAATCAAACATCACACTTGTTAATGTAAATGGTGGTTTATACAATTTTTATCACCTCATCTTAGATAATAATATAATATCATATTTTTTTATTAATTTCAACATCTTGTGCTGTATCTTGTACTGTGTCTTGTGCTGTACAATAAAAACAAAGTTCTCTAAAAAGAGAACTTCAAGATATTACTTTTTAATATTGTTAGTAAATTAATACTAGATTAATATCAAAAAAAGAAATCATGTACTTAAGTAATACCTGTAGTACATAATTTTAGTATTTACTTATTTACAGTATTTATAGAACCTGTTTTTTCCAATTCTACTTCTTCTTTACGAAAGTTTAGTGCCATACCTATAGTAAAGACATAAGCTAAGAAATAAACCCAAATCATTAAAATAACTATATTAGCTAAACTTCCATAAAAAGTTGAATAATATGCAATATTATTTATATAAAATGAATAAATATAAGTAATTAATATCCAAGAAATACTTGTAAATATTGCTCCATAACCGACATTTTTACTTTTAACTTTTTTATTCGGAGCAATAGTATAAAGTATTTTAATAAAAAAGTATATTATTAACCATGTAACAGGCCCTTGTAATAATTTAATTATAGCAGTAACTTTATCAGTAATTGAACTATTTAAATCAACAAATTGAAATAATTCAATTATTTTATTACCAAATACTGGAACTATTAACATAAATATGAATAATAAAACTAAAAATATTGTCATTAATATTGATTTAAATCTTCTTTTAAAAAAACCACTTTGTTTTTCTCCATATATTGCATTAGAAGTAATAATAATAGATGCTGGACCATTTGATGCAATTAAATACCCAATAATTGTAGTTATTACTAAATTAATACCTGAAATTTTTAATTCTTGAGTATTTAAAAGCATTGCTGCAATATCTTTAGAAAAAGCATTAGTTAAAAAATCAAATATTACATCAGTTGATAAATTAAGTAAACTTGCCCCAAAACTAATTAAAGTAATTGTTGGAACAATAGCTAAAACAAAGAAAAAAGCTAATTGTCCAGGAAGAATTGCCATTTCTGGTCTTTTTAAAACTTTAATAAAATTATCAAAAAACTCTTTTAATTCATTTTTTAATTTCTTTTTCATTTTTACCCTTTTGTTTCTTCATATCTTCAACTGCTTCATTTAAAGCATCTTCAATAGTTTTTATATCATCTAAAATTGTACTATAACCAAATTCTGCTCCAAAATCATAAGGCAATTTTTTTATTTCTTTACTTAATTTATGAATATAATTAGTTACTTGTTTTTGATTATAACCCACTAAATAAATAACAAATTCATTACCATCAGTACGCATAATTTCACTATTATCAAGTTGGGTTTTAATTAATATATTAGCACAAGCTTTAATTTGTTTATCTCCTTCATTATAGCCATTTAAATCATTAATTTCTTGTATTTTATTTAAATCAACTACAATAATAGTCTGAGGATAAATAGTATTATTATTCCATGTAGCTATATTTTCATTTAAATAATTTCTATTTTTTAAAGAAGTTAATTGATCTATAAACTTCATCTTATCATCTTTTTTTATTTTTCTAGCAATAGATATCTTTTTACTTTTTCTAATTATTATTAATAATATAACTATAGCAATTATAACAAAATATAATATATACTCTGCTATTTTAGATACTACACTACCACTTTTAATTGTTTCACTATGATTATTTAATCCTTCTAAAATAACTTCATCTTTATCTAAAAAACTAATATATTTATTAAGTAAATTATATAAAGCACTATCAGTTCTAACTTTAAAACTATACTCATCTCCAATATAATTACTATATCTAGTAGAATAATTATCAAGTTCATCTAAACTATAATAATCAAATGTATTTTTATCAATAACTAATATTACATCTTTTTTATTTAACTTAAATAATTCTTTGGTATTACTAAATGTTTTAATATCAATACCATTGATATTTTTTAAATAATCATATATTTTAGAATTTTCTTGCGTATATACAGTTTTACCAATTAATGAATTTATTGATTTAATAACTGTATTGTTATCTTTTCTTAAAGCTATACTATATTCTATATTTAAGCCATCAGTAGTATTAAAATTATCAGTATAATTATAGTAATTAAAATATAAATCTATTTCTTTATTATTTACTGCATCCATAAATTTATCATTATTTTTATACTTTTCAAAATTAAATTCAACATCTGCAAAATTAGAAAATTTACTTAATATAACTGCTGCTATACCACCATATTTTCCTCCCATTATTACTTCATATGGTGATGCATTTACAAAACCATAATTATAAACAACACTTTGCAGTGCATCTACTTCAGTTGCTGTTATATTTAAAGAATTAGTAAATGTATTAAATAAAGCATCATCAAAATATTCATTAAAATTATGCCAATTATTATAATATTTTTTTAATATACTACTTAATGTTTCATCATTAGTTTGTAAAACATAATATATTTTAATATCACTAAAATTATATAAAATATTATAATTATTTTGTAAAATAATATCTAAATAATATATTTTTGGAATTATTATATAATTAACATCAGTACCCAATGCATTAAATAATTCTTCACTTGATTCATATTGCGTAAAAGAAATATTAGTAACATTATTTATATATGTAGATACATAACTTAAATCTTTAGTTAAAATACCAACAGTTTTTCCAGATAAATTTTGAGTTTGACTAATTATTTCATTATTCTTACTTACTAATACATAATTATCTTTATAAAATACTATATCATTATTATCTATATTTGTTTTAATACCTAAAGTAATTCCTGATGGATTAGTACCATTTTTAAAAGTAATAGGGTTAATATTAATTTTATATTCTTTAGTAAAATCATCTAAAAATTCATAAAATACTCCACTACCATTTTTTCCAAAAACATTAGCATCATCAATAACATTAATATTAGGTATAGTATTAATATTATCATTAATCCAATTTCTTTCTGCAACAGTTAATTTATTTTTATCATTTAAAAGAAAATATAAACCTATTGCTACACCTATTACAATAATAATACTTAAAACTATAACAATTATATTTCTTCTTTTTTTCATCACTACTCTTCATCACTTTCTACTGGAGTGTTATTATTCCAAACAACTCCTGAACCTGCAACATTTTTAGCTCCCATTATCGTAAATCCTTCACTATTTTCTGTTGCTTTGCTAGTTAATGTTAAATTAATGTCATAATAACTTAGTAATTCATCACTAAATTTTTCTAATGATGTTACAGCTTTACTTTTAGCATTTGCTAAATTTGTATCTCCTACAAAAGTAATATTTACATAAACAATTCTACCTTTAATATCTAATGTAGCATCAATAATCTCTTCATTTTCAAGTAAACTAGCTATATAATCGCTCTTAAATTCATCAGTTATTGGATAATCTTCAATATCTTCTAGTCTATCTCCATATACTGTTTCACTACCACCGAAGAAAAAAGATACACCAACACAAATTATAGTAATTAAACAAATTATTAAAATAATTCCCAATACTATTAATACTTTGTTCTTCCCCCATAATTCTTTTAATTTATTCACAAATTTTCACCTCTTCAAGTAATATAATTATACTACATATAAATAGATTATTGCAAATCATTTAAAATACTATGTAATTTTTCTTCATTCCAGATAGTTATATTTAAATCCATTGCATCTTGATATTTACTACCAGGATTATTACCAACTATTACTATATCAGTATTTTTACTTACTGTCTCACTTACTTTACCCCCAAAAGATTCTAATATATCTTTTATTTCCTTTCTTCCCATATCACTAATAGTACCAGTAATTACAAATCTTTTATTAGTAATATTTTCATTTGTTCCCTTAACTTTACCTAAATAATCCATATTCATACCAATATTTTTTAAATCTTCAATTAATTTTTTATTAACTTTAAAATATTTTACTATACTATCTGCAGTTATACTTCCAATATCTTTAATACTTTCTAAATCTTCTATAGTTGCATTCATTAAAGCATCCATATTTTTATACGTACTTGCAAGTAATTTAGCAGTTTTTGTACCTATTTCTTTTATACCTAAACCATATAATAAACGTTCCAAACTGATATTTTTGGCTTTTTTAATATTTTCAATTATTTTATTTAAACTTTTTTCCCCATAACCATCAAATTGCATAATTTGTTCTTTTTTATCTTCTAAATTAAATAAATCGATAATATTTTTTATAAAACCTAAATTATATAATTCTTCTACTATTTCATCTCCTAAACCTTCAATATTTAAAGCATCTCTAGAAACAAAATGAATTATACTTTCAATATTTCTTTTAGGACAATTAGGATTAACACAATAATAATCAACTTGGCCTTCAATTTTCTTAATTGGCTCATGACACATTGGACATTCGTTTATCATTTTAAAAGGAATTTCTTTACCAGTTCTTCGCATTACTTTTGCTTCAACTACTTCAGGAATTACATCACCAGCTTTTCTAATAGATACTATATCCCCAATCATTAAATTTTTACTTATTACATAATCTTCATTATGTAATGTTGCTCTTCTTATAGTTGATCCCATTACAATAACTGGCTCTAAAACAGCATTCGGCGTAATTCTTCCTGTTCTTCCAACCGTAAATATTATATCTTTTAATTTAGTTAAAACTTCTAAGGCCGGAAATTTATAGGCTGTTGCCCATTTAGGATATTTTGCTGTATAGCCTAATTCTTCTTGCATAAAAATATCATTTACTTTTATTACTACCCCATCTATTTCATAAGGTAATTTATCTCTTTTTTCTGTTATACCTTCAATAAATTTAATTATTCCATCAATATCTTTAACTATTTTATTCGCTGGATTTACTTTAAAACCTAAACTTTCCATAAAATTTAAAGCATCCATATGTGTTTTAATATTATATTTTTCTGGCTCTGGTAAATAATAAATAAAATTATCTAATTCTCTTTTAGCAGTAACCTTAGAATCTAATTGTCTAATTGACCCTGCAGCAGCATTTCTAACATTTTGCAAAAGTGGTAAGCCTTCTTTTTCTCTTTCTATATTAATTTTTTCTAAAGTCTTTTTGTTCATGAATATTTCTCCACGAACTTCTATATCAATTGGCTTTTTTAATTTAAGAGGAATAACTTTAATTGTTTTAACATTATGAGTTATATCTTCTCCAGTAACTCCATCACCCCTAGTTACACCTTTAACTAATTTTCCTTCTTTATAAAGCAAAGAAACACTTAATCCATCAATTTTATATTCACAAACATACTCTGGATTAAATCCTTCTTTTTTAATTTTAGCATCAAAATCCCTAATTTCATCTTCATTAAAAACATTAGCTAAACTTAACATTGGTTTATCATGAACAACTTTATTAAATTTATCAACAACTTCTCCACCTACTCTTTTAGTTGGAGAATCATCATAACTAAATTCTGGATATAACTTTTCAATATCTAATAATTCACGATAATATTTATCATATTCTTGATCTGTTATTGTTGGATTATCTAAAACATAATAATTATAATTTGCTTCATTTAAAATTTGCGTTAATTCATCAACGCGTTTTTTTATCTCCTCTTTGTTCCCATAATTCATCTGGATATACACCTGCCTTTATTAAATCTGCAATATTTTTCTTTAAAACTGGTAAATCTTCTTTATATGTAATACCCATCCATCTTGAAGCACTCGTAGTTGCAAACATTTTAAATTTATTTTGTTTTATTCCTTGCCTTAATATTTCAGGTAATAAAAACTCATCTGTTAAACTAATATTACCATGAATAAATTTATTAAAATCACTTTCCAAAAACTCTAAAAAACTTGGTCTTAATCCAAAGAAATTTACAGTTACTGGATGGGTTTCATCTATATCTAAAGTTTCATCTTGAAAAATAGCTCGAGCTTCTATTTTTCCATTAACTCTTCCAATTTCACATTCTACATTATTAACTACATACCCATTACTATCAGTAAATACTACTCCTCTTTTAACTTTTCCATTTTTAGTTTCTGTTATATAAAATGGATAGTTTACCGTTAAATATTCTAAATCATCACTATTATTTTTAAAAAACTCTACTGCTTTTTCATAAGAATTTAAACCATAAAAATCATCTGAATTAATAAGTACAAAATTACCATCAATTTTTTCTTTAGCACAAAGTAGGGCATGACCAGTACCTAACATTTTAACTCGACCTTCGGGAAGTGTTACATCACTAGGTATCCTATCAAGTTCTTGAAAAGCAAATTCCACTTGAATTTTATCAGCAAATTTACTAGTAATATGTTCTTTAAAATAATCTAAATGTTCTTCCCGTATTATAAATACCACTTTTTTAAATCCAGCTCTAATAGCATCATATACCGAATAATCTGCTATTATTTCCCCGCTTGGTCCTACTGGTTCTATTTGTTTTAACCCCCCAAATCTTGAGCCCATTCCTGCTGCCATAATTACTAAAGTTAAATTATCCATCTACATCCTCCTTATTCCTTGATAATTATTTAATAACTTTTTAATACCATAATTTTTATCAAATGCAATTGTAACAAACTTTTCATCTGCTTCAATTACAACTCCTTTACCAAATACATCATGCATTACAATATCTCCATGATTATATAATGTGTTTTCTTTTTTATAAAATTTTTCCTTATTAAATTCTTTTATAATACTTTCTTTTTCTTTTTTTTCAATTAAATCAGAATCTATTTCACTAATAAATCTACTTGGTGGATTATAACTTATATCACCAAATAGTAATCTTCTTTTAGCATTAGTTATGTATAATCTTTCTTTAGCTCTAGTTATTGCTACATAACATAATCTTCTTTCTTCATCTAATTCTTCTTTATTATTAATTGAATTAACATGTGGCATAATATTTTCTTCCATACCTATTAAAAATACTACTTTAAATTCTAACCCTTTAGCTGAATGCATTGTCATTAATGTAATTGCATTATCATTATCTATATGTTCTTTAGCATCTGCCACTAAACTTATATCTTCTAAAAAATCTTCTAAATTAACTGATCCAGTTTCTTTTTGATAAGCTTCAGTTATACTTCTAAATTCTCTTAAATTTTCCATCCTTAATGAAGATTCTAAAGTTTTATCTTTTTCTAAATCAGCTTTCATACCTGTTTTTTCTAATACTTTGTCAATAAGTTCTGTTAAATCAACATTTTTAGCTATTTCTTGTAATTCTAAAATAATATTTTTAAATTCTAATTCTTTTGGTTTTTCTAAAACATTAAAAATACAGGTATTATTATTATTTGCTTTATTTTCTAATTCTAAAATTGACTTATCTCCAATACCCCTTTTAGGTACATTGATAATTCGCATTAATGATACATCATCATAAATATTAGATATTAATCTTAAATAACTTATTAAATCTTTTACTTCTTTTCTTTTATAAAAATAATAACTTCCAACGACTTTATAAGGATAATTCTTACTTAATATGCCCTCTTCTATTATTCTTGATTGAGCATTAGTTCGATAAAGAATAGCAAAGTCTTTATAATTATATCCTTCATTTAATAATTTATCTATTTCTTCAATTACATTTTTTACTTCATCTGCTTCATCATTACATCTATTATATTTAATTTTTACCCCTAAACCAAAATCACTATATAATAAAACATCTTTACCTTCATTATTATGTTTAATAACTGAATTTGCTGCTTTTAAAATGTTATTGGTACTACGATAGTTTTGATATAATGTTATTACATTTACTTCGGGATAGTCACTTTCAAAATTTAAAATATTTTTATAGTTTGACCAGCGAAATCCATATATGGATTGACATGGATCTCCCACCACAAAAATATTACGATATTTCTCTGCTAATTTTTTTATTAATTTATATTGTACTTCATTTGTATCTTGATATTCATCAACTAATATATATCGATACCTTTCTTGATAATAATCTAATATTTCTTCATGAGTATAAAATAATAACACCGGCAACAACAATAAATCATCAAAATCTACTGCATTATTCCTTTTTAATACTTTTTGATATTCAAAATATATTTTTAATGCTACTTTTTCAAAAGGTGTAGTTAAATATTTTTCAGCTTCACTATCACTTAACATTTCATTTTTAATGAAACTAATTTTATTTTTAATAAATCCAGGAGTATATTCTTTAGGATCATAATCTAATTCTCTTAATATTTTTTTTATAATACTTGTAGCATCATCACTATCTAATATTGTAAAATTACGCGATAAACCTAAAATCTCATAATTTTCTTTAATGATTCTTAGACCAAAAGAATGAAATGTTCCAATAAAAGCTGAATTTTCTCCTACAACATTATTAATTCTATCTCGCATTTCCTTTGCAGCTTTATTAGTAAAAGTAATAGCTAATATATTTTTAGAATTTATTTTATTACTTATTAAATTGGCAACTCGCATTGTAAGCACTTTAGTTTTACCACTACCTGCCCCCGCTAAGACTAAACAAGGTCCATCAATATGATTTACAGCAGCTACTTGTTCTTTGTTAAGTCCATCTATAATATTCATGTTACCTCCATTACCATAATTATATCAAATATCATTATATTTAAAAAGATAAATTAAAATTATTTAAAATCAATTTTTAAAGATTAACAATAATTATATTTGTATACACTTATTTTTAGATTATTCATAAATTATTAATGAAAGTACAATGAAAGGGTGAAAGTTTATGAATAATCAAAATTCTAACAGAGATGGAAATTGCATTAATGAAATATTATGTGTTATTTTAGTTTTACAAGAAAATGCATGTCCAGATAACTGTTTGCAAACTTGTGATAGACCAGTGCTTGGTGGAGGAACTAACTGCATAGTATGTAATACTAGACCTGTAATGCTTTATACATGTTGTGGAAATGGTGTACCTTGGAGTATGCCTATAACTAAAGATGCAACAACTAGTTGTCAAGGAGATGTAATAAGCTCAACTTGTTCAAATGTATTTAGAGTTGAAAAAGTTGAAGGTAATTGCTGCACATTTAGAGTATTAGCACCTAATAGTGATTCAACAAGTCTTTATCCATATGTTGCTACTAATGTCTTCTTTACAATGGATTGCAGTTGCTTATGCAGCATAAGATGTCTATCAGATACATTCGTAGATTGTGTATGTTAAATAAAACCTCTTCTTGAGGTTTTTATTTTTAAAAAAAGTAGACTTATTGTCTACTTTGCTTCTTCTTGTACTCTAGTTTCTCTAATAACAGTAATTTTAATAGTTCCTGGATATTGCATTTCTTTTTCTATTTTTTCTTTTAAATCACGCGCTAGTTTATAAGATTTTGCATCATCAATTTCTTGTGGTTTTACAATAACTCTAAGTTCTCTACCAGCTTGCATTGCAAATGTTTTTTCAACGCCATCATAAGAGTTACCAATTTCTTCAAGTTGTTCTAATCTTTTAATATAGTTTTCTAAAGTATCATTTCTAGCTCCAGGTCTTGCTGCTGATAAAGTATCAGCAACTGCTACTAAAACTGCAATTGTAGTTTTAGCTTCTGTATCACCATGATGGGATGCAATAGCATCAAGTACTACTTCCGACTCATGATGCTTCTTAGCAAATTCTAAACCTATTTCTACATGACTACCTTCAACTTCAAAATCAATTGCTTTACCAATATCATGAAGTAAACCTGCTCTTTTAGCAAGAGTTACATTTTCTCCAAGTTCTGCAGCCATTAATCCTGCTAAGTTAGCAACTTCAATTGAATGTTTTAAAGCATTTTGACCATAACTAGTTCTAAAATTTAACTTTCCAATTAAAGTAACTAATTCTGGATCCATTTTAACTATCCCTAAATCATTAATTGTTTGATTACCAATCTGCGTAATTTTGGTATTAACATCATTTACAGTTTTATCATATATTTCTTCTATTCTACCAGGATGAATTCTACCATCTTTAATTAATGATTCAATAGTTATTTTAGCAATTTCTCTTCTTAATGGATCAAATGATGATATAACTATTGCTTCCGGTGTATCATCAATTATCAAATCAACCCCTGTTACTGATTCAATAGTCCTTATATTTCTTCCTTCACGACCTATTAATCTTCCTTTCATATCATCATTAGGAAGACTTATGGTGCTTACTGTTTGTAATCCAACTACATCATCAGAATATCTTTCCATGCTATTAATTATTAATTGTTTAGCTATCTCATGAGCTTCTAGTTTTGCTTTTGCCTCAGCATCTTTAATGTAATTAGTAATTTCTAATTCCATATCTTGTTCTACTCTTTCCATTATTGCTGCTTTGGCTTTTTCTTTGCTATATTTAGCAATATTTTCTAGTTTTGCTACTTCTTCTTTAAGTAGCATATCCATTTTATCCTCTTTTTCTTGTAAATTTTTTTGTTTTGCTAATAAATCATTTTCTTTATCTTGCAATAAATTATCTCTATTTTGCAACATTTCTTCTCTTTTATCTAAGTTGTTTTCTCTAGTTAATAATCTATCTTCACTTTGTAATATTTCTGCCTTTTTAGCCTTTATTTCTGCTTCCGTTTCTTGTTTCAAACGAAAAGATTCTTGCTTTAATTCTGATAAAGCATCTCTTTTACTTTTTTCTGCTTCTAATTTTGCATCTTCAATAAATTTATTAGCTTTTTTTACTGCTCGTGATGCTTTTATGGTAAAAACTATCCATACTATTACACCACCAAGCAAAATTCCAACAATAAGAGTTAAAATGGCAATTAAAACATTATCCATTTTAAATCCTCAACTTTCTATAGAATATATATAATTTAATTGTTAAATTTATTTATATCTATAATTCAATTATAAAATTAATTTATAAAATAATCAAGTAATTTTTATAAATACTAAAAAAAGCTAGATTCACTAGCTATTTAACTCTAATATTTCTTCTTTAGTCATATAAACTATTCGTTCTTCATTAATTATATTATTATTTTGATAATTATTATATTCTTTTAATAAATCATTAAGTTTTTGAGATGATAATGTATTTTCTGTTTTTCTAAAATTTGATAACATTGCAAAATTTTCTATTGTTAATTTAGTATTTAGTTGAGCATAACTATCTTCAAAAATTACTGTTTCTTTAGGATTTTCTGAATTAATATAATAATTATATTTATGATATAAATGATGTAATTTCCCAGCAGTTTTATCTATTGCTATTATTTCTATATAAGAATCTTTTATATCAGCAATTAACATAGGGTGAATAATATTAGCAACTTGATCTATTTGATATCTTACTTTCAACCACAATACTTGCCCCACTTTTAAATCACTCATAATTTTAATGCTTCAATTAATCCCTTATACCTTTTTTTGTATTCATCAATGTTATCTTCAATATTCATAATTGGTGCATTATATGTATTATTACTTAATTGTTGCCATGTTGGATCTTCATGAGTTATTTCAATAAGGTCTTCAAATGTAGCATTTTCTAAAGACATATATACTTTATCTAAAAATTGTTTATCACAATCATTTATTTTTATTTTATTATTTTGATTTAATATAAGGCCATATGATTTTAATATATCTTCAATTACTGGTCCATTTTCATATGCTTTAAAATCATCTTTGAATAATCTTTTATCATATACTGCTAAATAAAGAACTTGAGTTAAAAACAAATACTTATTAATTCTTATATTACCTTCATAAGATTTTCTGCCATTATGAACAACTATGTTTTTATTAAATAGTTTTCGTTCAGGATCTTTAGATAAAAAATAGTTAGCAACATCTTTAGCAGATAGCATAAAATCACCCCATTAATATAATATAATAATCATTAATATTTTTCAATATATACAATTATTCATTTAACTCTTTAAAAACTAATTCTAAAAATTTATTTATATTTAAATATAGTTGTTCATATACATTATTAATTATTTTTTTATTATACTGTTTTGACACCATTTATCTTTTTAGCATTTATAATAGCTGTTTCAACATTTTCTAAAGTTATTGATTTATTATTTTTAAACAACCAGTTTCACTTTTTATATCTACATTAGAACCTATTTTATAAGTATTTTTTTAAATCTTTTAAATAATTATCATTTGGTGTAGTTTTTTTATTATACTTCTTTTTATGCAATATTAAAAACAAATTAAAACTAATATTAGAATACGCCGGAAATATTTTATATTTTTCACAATCAGATATTGCTTTAATAAAATCATCTTCTTTAAAATCATGGTCAAAAACTGCAATTTTCATATTATCAGTACTTGAGTATAATTTTGCTTTATGAACTATTTTTGATGCTGACCCACCATTTGCGTTTTTAAAATTAAAATTTACTCGTTTATTAAACTTATCACAATTATTAATTAAATTTTGAAGATAATCAAAATATAGTACTTCTTGTAATCCTTCCACGCATCCTCGATATGTAACTACAGTTTTTTGCATAAAACCTCCCCAAATTATTTTATTAAATTGCTAAAATCAAAATTAGGTAATACTGTATAATTACCATTTAAATAATTTTTCAAATAAACCTGATCATTTCTAATATTATAATCATCTAAAGTATGTAAATGAGACCCATTATTATCTTTTTCAATAAATACTATTTCATCTCTTCTTAAAAGATCTTTATTTAAATAAACCGGGTTATGTGTGGTAAAAATTAATTGAGCACCATTTTTATTTATCTCTGAATCTCCAAATGTTTGTATTATATTATAAATAATTTCATGATGAATCGATGCATCCAATTCATCTATAAATATAGGACTACCATATTTTAAAGTTGTAATAAATGGATATAATAAATCAATTAATTTAATTGTTCCTTTAGATTCTATTGAATTAATCGGAGCAATAATATTTATATCATCATTATTTTTATAAGATACAAAATTATTTATTTTACCATCCTCAGAATATTTAAAAATAACTTGTTCTTTTCCAACATTTAATTCTTTTAATAAATTATTTATATTTTTATCTTGATATAACATATTTTTATCATTAATTTTTATAAAATTATTTATATTAAATTGTTCCGGATCAATAATAGTTGTTATATTAGAAAAATAAGTAATTATTTTTTCACATAATTTATTATCAACTGTAGAATACCAACTTGTAAATATATCCGTTGATTTTATATTTTCTTCAATCATTTTTACTATTATATTTTTAGAATTATCATCTAAAAGAATTTTATAATGTTCTTCAATTACTTTTTCTTCAGAAGAAAATTTAATTTTATTATTTGTTCTTTCAAAAATAATTTTTTTATTTTCTTTTAATATTTCTTTTAATATTTTACTTTCTTTCTCTTTAAAGTAATTAACAATAGATAAAAAATAATAATATTCTTTATTATCATTAATAAAAGTAATTGAAAATTCTATTGGTTTTTCATAATTATCAAAATTAGTACATAAGTCTATGTAATCATCCCTTTGAAAGCGTACACCTTTTTTTAATATAAACATTTTTAATATATATAATGCCTCCAACAAATTACTTTTACCACAAGCATTACTTCCATATATTACCTTAATCGGTAATAACTCATAATTTTTGATATGTATAATATGATGATTTAGTTCTCTTTTTTTACCTTTTTCAAATGAAAGAATAGTTTTTTCTTTAAAAGTTTTAAAATTTTTAATTCCAAAATTAACTAACATAATTATCTTCCCCTCTTTTATAATATATACTAAAAAGTCAAAAAAATCAATAAATTTACGAAAAAATCGTAATTTTATTGACTATTTTTTCTTTATCTTAAACATAAATTTAATATTATTATTCCAGAATCTTTTAATTCTCTTTGGTTCTTTAACTATTCTATATAACCATTCTAAATTTAATTTAATAAATATCTTTGGTGCTCTTTTTTTACTTCCGCTAAGTACATCAAAAGATCCACCTACTCCAATATATATACCTTTTTTTACTTTATCAAAATATTTATAAATCAATTTTTCTTGTAAAGGAATACCTAAAGCAACCATACATATATCTGGTTTTAAATTAATTATTTCATTCATTGCTTTATCTTTATCTTCAACATAACCATTTTTATAACCAAGTATCTTAATATTTTGATATTCACTTTTAATTTTATCAACTAATAAACCAATAACATCTTCTTTAGCTCCAAATAAATAAATTGAATAACTATTTTCATTAGCAACATTTAATAAATACTCTGCAATATCTATTCCTGTAATTCTTTCATTTACATTAATGCCTAGCTTCCTTGCAGCCTTTACAACAGCAATACCATCAGGAACAAAACTATAATTACCATCAAGAATATTTTCTAATTCCTTATCTTTTTCACTCATCATTAAAGTTTCCGGATTAACAGTAATTATAAATCTTTTCTTTTTACTATTTAAATCATTATCTAATTCTTTATAATAGCTATCTTTACTATCTTTATATAGTTTTTTTAAATATTCTTGCATAGTTCTCCTTTTTATTAACAAATACCATTCAAAATACAATCATCATAAAATATCGATCTTTTGTTCATTTCATCCATAAAATAATAATAATCATATTTTTCTATTAATGTCTCTTCACCACTAAAAAGATTTACTCCCAAACCAAGTTTATTTCCTTCAATTTCAACGCCTAAAGAAGCTAAAGTTGTTGGATATAAATCAAAAGAACTAAACATCCTATTTTTATAGTATTTATCATCTTCTGCTTCTATAGCAGAATTAATAAAAGCATTATATATTGTTCTTTGATAATCACCAATATTATCAAAGGAATAATTATTCATACTTAAATGATCACCTACAATTACTACTGTTGTATTATCATAAAATTCTTGTTCTTCTAACCAAGATATAAATTCTCCTAATTGATAATCACTACAAGCCATTGCATTTAAATAAGGATTGTCAGATACTTCTTCGCAAAAATCACTTAAATAACCATCTGGAGTATGAGTATCAACAGTAAGCATTGTAAAATTAAATGGTTCAGAATTTTGAGATATTTCAATTAATTTTTCTTTGGCATATTCATATAAAATCTCATCTTCAAATCCCCAAAACACATAATAATCTTCGTCTATTAATCCATCTTCTATAGCTTGATAATAATCAAGTATTTCATAATTACCATGATTTTCAAAATAATTATCTCTTCCCGCAAAAGCAACATCAGATCCCATCATAATATAATTTTTATAACCATTATCTTCCAATATTTCTCCAATACTATATGCACCAGGAAATAAAACATTATAATAATCTGACATTAAATTTCCATCAAAAACAGTTTTTATCGGAACACCAGCAGTTTGAGCAAGCATTCCAGCAATTGTCCATGTTGTGCCATAAATAGCATATGCTCCACCTAAAAGTTCAGAGTTAGAAAAAGAAATATTATCTTGGGCAATTTTTGTTAATTCCGGAATATAATTTTCTTCATATGCACCACCATTTTCTTCAGAAGAATATGTCGCCTCCATAGATTCAACAAAAATATAAATTAAATTTCTTTTCTCTTCAGGAAAAGTTAATGCTACATTTTCTGGATTTATATACTCATTTTTTATAAATTCAGAAGTTATCGAATTATTTTTTAAATAATCAAAAAATAATAAATCATTACCAAATTTCACAAATGAAATTACCAACATACAAATAGGAATAATATAAGCTATTTTTTTTAATACTCTAAAAAATTTATTGTTAAATAAATTAATTTTAAATTTCCAATGTTTCGGAATAAACTCAAAATTTAAATAAACCTCATATTTTTTATCATAAGTTTTATAAATGATAATAATTAATATTACAACCAATAATATTACAAAAGGAAATAAAACATTATTAAAAATAAAATCTGGAATTAAATTTTGTCCGGCATTTAATACTGGAGAAGTCAAAGTATATAATATTTCATCAAATGATGTAAAAGCAAAAGTTTTTTTTGCCCATTCAACACTAAAATATATTACTATTGATAACCACATCAATAACAATTCTATGATTAAAATTGCTTTTTTCATTTCTTTTTTTCCTTTAACTTAAAACTTATTTTAAAATTGCTATGTAAAAACCTATACAATAATGGTAAAGTAATACTTATAATCAAAGCTAATATCATATATTTTGTACTAAAATCAATAGTAAATAAATTAATATCATATATATTTTCTTTAATATTACTTACAAAATAACTGAATAAATTTATAAACAGATTTATTAAAAAATTATATATTACATAAATTATAAACAAATCAACTAATTCTTTGTTTTTATAAATTATTTTATGTATTGCTAAAGAAATTACAGCTGGAAAAAACAAACAAATAATTAACATATTAAACCTCCATAACTAATTAAATAATACATATATTGTACAAAAAATCTAATCAAGTCAAATAAATACTTATCTCTCATCCTTTGCTATTAAATCAATTATAGCTTTAGCTTTCTTAGACCAATCATTTTCCCTAGCTTCTTTATCTAATAATCCTATATATTTTTTATCATTTTTAAGTTTCAAAGCTTCATCTATTTTTTTAATAAATTCATCATGATTATGACCAATTAAAACACTTTTATACTTACGACATTCTGGCATATCAGTTGTAACTATTGGTTTATGAAGTGCCATATATTCAAATATTTTAACAGGAGATGTAGCTAAAGTTATATTATTTATAACAAAGGGAATGGTTAAAACATCAGCATATTTTGCATATTCTTTTAACACTTTATAATCTCTAGGTCCCATAAAATATATATTTTTTTCATTACTTAAATTTTCATCAAAAGATTCATCATATTTAATTCCAAATAAGACAATACTATATTTATTAGTATGAGCAAGTTTTTTGATTAAATCATAATCAAACCATTTTGCAAGTGCTCCATAATACATAATTATTGGTTTTTTCTTATTTAATATTTCTTGAAATTCATTTTCATATTTATAATTTTTATTATAAGTTTTAAAAAAGTCATAGTCTACCCCATTTGAAGAAAATACCATATTAGTTTTACCACGCTGGCTAATTACATCTTTTTCTAAGGCATCAGCAGTAACAATTACATAAGTATTTTTATTATTCATAACATAATTATATTTATCTATTATATTTTGAGGAATATCTTTTGTTCCAGCAAGTTCAGGAGATATATCATCAATATATTCATAAATAAATTTAAAACCATTATTTATATAATTTTCTATATTTTGAACAGATAATTTCCAATCTGTTGAATACAATTGAACATATTTAGGTTTAGAAATATTTTCTAATTCATTCATTAATATTTTGTTTAATGCAATATTATTAAAATTAATTAAATATAAGTTATTAGCATGTTTTTTTATAGTTTTTATTTTATCAGTCATAGTAGTAACTTCATAAAAAATTAAACAACCATTTTTAGCTAAATTATTTGCTATATGTTGTGGTCTTTGAAAAAGTGGTACATTATAACCAAAAGAACTTCGCCATAATATTATTCTTTCATACTTATTTTTACTTAATATATTTTTAATTTCATTACGATATTTCTTTTTATTAAACATTACTTTAAAACTAATTTTATCCATATAATTTGCTTTTATATATGCATATAATTTTTTACAAAACCCAACAAATCCATATTTTTTATATACATTTACTAATTTAGATAATTTTTCTTTCATCTTTAATCACCTTTAACACTAGAATAACAAAAAAAAGAAACTATTACAAGTTTCTTAACTAAATTTCCAGGATAAACGCATGAGAAATTATGCGTTTATCCTGTCCAAATATACTCATTACTTTAATTTTTTTCATTTTGTTCTTGCATTAATATGAAATTATATGAATCTTTACACATATCATCTATGCCAAGTTCTGCTTTCCAACCTAGCTCTTTAAAAGCCTTAGTTGGATCAGCATAACACTCTGCAACATCACCAGCTCTTCTTCCAACAATTTCATAAGGTATCTTAACATTATTTACTTTTTCAAAAGTATTTACTAAATCTAAAACACTATATCCCGTACCAGTACCTAAATTATAAATAAATAGTCCAGTTTCATTGTTTTCTAATGCTTTAACATGACCTTTTGCTAAATCAACAACATGAATATAATCTCTTACTCCCGTACCATCATGAGTAGGATAATCATTACCAAATACACTTAAATGATCAAGCTTACCTACCGCTACCCTTACAATATATGGCATTAAATTATTTGGGATATCTTTTGGATCTTCTCCTAATAATCCTGCTTTTTCTGAACCAATAGGATTAAAATATCTAAGTAATGTTACCTTCCATTCATTATCAGCTTTATAAATATCTGATAATATCCATTCATTTACTAATTTTGTTGTTCCATATGGATTAGTAGTAGAAAGTGGAAAATCTTCTTTTATAGGCAATGTTTCAGGAGTTCCATAAACAGTAGCACTTGATGAAAATACAATATTTTTACAATTGTGTTCCTTCATTACCTTTACTAAATTCATTGTTGACCCAACATTATTTTCATAATATTCTAATGGTTTTTCTACAGATTCCCCAACTGCTTTAAGACCCGCAAAATGAATTACGGCATCAATTTTATTATCATCAAAAATTTTTGTTAGCAATTCATAATCACAAACATCACCTTTAATAAAAGTAAACTCTTTATTTGTTAATGTCTTTATTTTATCAACTACCTCTATTTTAGAATTAACTAAATTATCAACAATTATTACTTCATATCCATTATTAAGTAGTTCTACTACTGTATGACTTCCAATATAACCAGTTCCCCCAGTAACTAATATTTTCATTTATACCTCCATTAAACATATTATATTATAAGTTTAGCATATAAAATAATTTTTGTAAATTATATAAAATTCGAAAACAGCTTATCATTTGCTGTTTTCGAATTTTATTACTTTTTTACAATTATCATTAAAATGCCTAATAAAATCAAACCGGAACCAATTAGTTTAAATACTGTTATTTCTTCTTTAAAAAATATAAAAGCAGTAACCATTAACAAAACATAAACTATTCCTACTGTTAACGGTGAAATAAACGACAATTCGAATTTACTAAGCAATATTGTATAAAAAACAAAACTTAATCCATATGATACAAACCCGATTAACATTAATAAAGATACATTTAAATTTATAGCTGGTACTGTAAATAAAGCCTTTACTGAATTTGATGAACCTAATTTTAATAAAGTTGAACCACTTACAGAACAAATTACATAAAAAACTAAATACAACCAATTCATTATCTCTTATTAACCTTTCCTATAATTTGATTCATATACTTAACAGTATCTTTGCCAACATTTCCACTTAAATAAGGGTCTACTTTCCTAGTTTCTATTGAATCAATGAAATGTTTTAAAACAATTTCATGACCATATAACAAATTTCCTGTTATCATTTTAAATCCACTTTTTATAAATTTTAGCCAAAATTGAAATGTTTTAGATAAATCGTTTTTTAATATATCTTTACTATAGTGTTCATTATCAGTCGGTAAATCAATTACAATGTCTCTAAATAAATCATATATAACTATCCTCTTTCTGAAATTAACTATATATTTCCATTCACATACTGGTGAGTTAAAATTTAAAAACATATGAACAGGAACTTGACCTGCTATTGCAGAAACACTCATTAATCTTGGAGTCTTATCATTTTTATCATCATTATATATTGCGTAAGCATTTTTTATATTAATTTTTCCTCCATGGCGTTCTAACAAATAAATAAAATGAGCCGCTTCGTCATAAAAAAGTCCTAATGGTAATTCATTATACCAATGTGGTAGTCTTCTCTCTCTATTTGTAAATTGAACTTCAGTTATTGATAAAATATCACCATAATTTTTTTCTTCAATTATTTTGTTAATCTTATTCATGCCAGAAGTATAATTAAAATTATGAACAACACTAAAAATTAATTTATTCTTATTTGCCAAATCTATCAATTCTTGCGCCTCATCCTCATTCATAGTCATTGGCTTTTCCACCAATACGTCTTTCTTTAATAGCAAAGCCATTTTTACTAAAGGATAATGTTGTTGCGGTGGCGCTCCTATAACTACTGCATCTACTTCTTTAAACCACTCACATTTCTCTACTTTTTTTATATCATTTTTAGGATCATTAACCAACAGTTTATTAACAATTTTTTGCTTTTTACAAGTATAATCCAACTTTTTAGGATTACTACTAATAACGCCTACAATTTCTACGTTTTTTATTTTTCTCAAAGCTGGAATATGCCTTGTATTAGATATGTTTCCACCACCAATTATGCATATTTTAATTTTTTTAATCATTTTTATTCAACTCCTTAATTACATTTTCTGCAGTTATTTTCCATGTAAAATGTTTTTTCACTCTATTATATATTTCATTTTTCATACTTTTTACCTTAGAAGGATTATCTATTAAATATTTTAAAGCATTGTAAAGTGAATTTTCATTTTCTTCGATTATAATTCCATATTTTTTATCATTAATCAC
This sequence comes from uncultured Bacilli bacterium, assembly GCA_944331865.1. Classification (GTDB taxonomy): domain Bacteria; phylum Bacillota_I; class Bacilli_A; order RF39; family UBA660; genus Onthocola_B. The sequence continues at coordinate 27,363 of CALVIZ010000001.1, forward strand.
TTCTTTAGTACCACCACGATCCGTAGCTATGATAGCACATTTCATAATACCAGCCTCTAATATAGATGTTGGAAGTCCTTCTGGATACATTGAAGGATTTACAAAAATGTCTGTTGAATTATACAATGACATAACATCATCATAATCTAATTTACCTTCAAAGTAAATATTTTTATTAGTGTATTTTGACTTTATTTCATTTAATAATGGACCATCTCCAGCTATAACCAAAGTAATATTATTATATTCCTTTTGTAACTTAGTAAACGAATCCAACAATAATAATACTCCTTTTTCTTTTATTATTCTTCCAACATAAGTTATAACTATTTTATTTTTTAAATTTCTTTTATATTTGCTATTTTCATATTTTTCATAGACATTTTCATCTACAGAATTATAAAATATTCCTGATGCTATAATCTTAAAATGCTTTAACCAATTATTACATCTTTCTGATACCCCAAAAAATTGAGGATTATATTTTTTTAATCTATTAGTTAAAAAATGTTCATACTTAGCTCCCATAAAATCCAAAATTTTATTATTAACCGTAAAATGACTACTACCATGTTCGATGACAAACATTTTTTTATTATATTTTTTAGCTATTTTACCACAAAGTATTGATGTTAAATAAAACCTTGTGTTACATATATAAAAATCACAATTTTCTTCTTCAATCATTTTTATAATTTTTTTGAATGCTTTGGTTTTCTTTAATATTGGATATTTTGATTTAACTATATTATATGTTGGCAACCTATAAATAAAACAGTTTTCTAATTGTTCATAATCAGCATAATTATTATCATTACTACATACTACAATTACTTTATAACCTTTATTTTTTAATTCTTTAGCTAATTTATCAGTATATCTCTCAACACCACCTAGATGGGGAAGAAAAAAGCCAGTAAAAATACAAATTTTCATTTTTTATTTTTCCTCTCCGCTTTTAGTAAAGCGATATTTTGAGCCAAATCTGTAATTTTTTCTTCTTGTTCTGCAATTTTTCTGCTACAACGAAAATTAATAAATAAAAGAAAAACAATGCAAATGGTAAAAAGTAAAGATGGGGAATAACCTATTCCTAAAAAGTTAGCCAATTTATCTAATAAATTAGGAACTATTGCTAATATCAGCATTATTAATGAAGCTAAAAACCAATAAATACTTTCCTTTATTGAAAACTTACCTTTTTTAACTTCAGCAATCACATATATAATTGCTATAAGTGCTACAATTATAAAATAAATTCGTTTCATCTTTACCTCCTTTTACCATTAATAATTATTATAAACATTATAGTATAAATTACATTAATCATATATTTGATTGGTTTTATTATTCCGCTATGCATACTTTTTCCTTCATCGTTTTCTTTCATTTTAACTGCTACTTCTGATATTTTATAATCTTTAAGTAACATTTCTATTATTAAATTAGCATCAGGAAATTCTGGATAATTTCCAATTTTTGAATAATATTTAATTACATTTTTATCTAGAAGTTGAAAACCTGAGGTAGGATCGGTAATATTTTCTTTACAAAACCATTTAATTATTAATTGAAACAATTTTGTTCCTATCTTTCTAAATAAAGGATGCTTATAATCTGTTTTTTCCAAAAATCTTGAGCCAATAATTATATTAGAATCACTTTTTTTATATTTATTTATTAATTTTTTGGCTTCGCTAGCTAAATGTTGACCATCTGCATCAAATTGAATTACAAAATCATAATCATGTTCGTAAGCATACTTTATTCCTGTTTGTACAGCCATTGCATACCCCATATTAAACGGAACATTTAAACATGGAATACCAAGATTTTCTACTATTTCTTTAGTATTATCTGTCGAATAATCATTAGTAACTACTATATCAGCATTTGGCATATTCTTTCTAATATCAAGAATTACTTTTTCAATATGTTTAGATTCATTAAAAGCAGGAATTACAAAAATAATTTTACTTTTATCTGTCAGTTTTATTTTTTCTATTTTTTCAGCCTTTATTTTTGTAGGCATATTTTTAGGAATAAATAATAGAATCAAACCAAGTAATATAAGGGGAAATGCAACAAAGGCATATCTATCAATTATTGCTCCCAGAACTGCATGAAATGCTACATGCAAAAAAGCAGAACCAAACAAAACCGTCGATAATAAAAATATATCATTTTCTTTATGTTTAACAAATTTAACCAAACTATATATAGCTAAAGGTAATGCCAAGAAAAATAATATCTTAAACAAATATAAATAAAACGGCGAAATATCATTTATAATTTTTCCTAATGTTTCATTATGATTTTCCACGCCTTCAAAAGCTGTCATATATTTTACTTCATTATATTCGTACACTTCTTCTCCCCAAGAAGGATACTCCCACCAACATTTTGTTGTCTCTTGAAAAATTAAAAGCCCAATACTTGTATTTTCGTGTGTAGCATTAAAATTAAATTCATTTATTGTGGTATATCCTAATTCATATGAAATTACATTAGATTGATATAAATTTATTATTCCCATAAAATTTCTATAATAAGAAGATAAAGTTAATGTTGGATTTTTTAATGTATTCTTAAACCAAAAAATTAAACTTTCTCCAACAGAAATCTGAGTATCTTCTGAAATTAATGAAGTTTGTCTAATTAAATTACCATAATTATCACGAACATCATAAATCTTTACATAATCGCACCAATTTTTATTTGTTTCACTTAATTCAACAATTCCGATTTTTTCATTTTGGGACAACTCTGAATTAATTATATAATCTATATTACAATATATATCTTTCGACAATTCGGAATAATGAGCATTTAATCCCGTAATAATACCTTTGGATAAAAAACCAGAACTACTATTACTAGTATTTATTTCAATGTCATTATTCTGTAATACTCCATTCCATATTAAAATAGATATTAATAAAACAAATAAAGAAATTAATATACAAATAAATTTTTCACCAAACTTTTTAAAACTTTTTTCTCTAATTCCAATTAAAATACTAAATATAAATAAAATAAAAATTATTATTGGCATATACGGTTGTTTTAAAAACCACATAAATACAACAATTAATGTAAATATAATTGTATATAAGATTGTTTTTTTCTTACTTTTATTCCAAAACATATCTTTCCATTTATAAGCTAAATACACTGTTAACATAATTATAGAAGGAGCCACAGCCTCAGTTAAAAGAGTATGCGAATAACCTATAATTAGAGGGTTAAACATAAACAATATTAAATATAAAAACCAATAAATAACATTACTTCTGCCTTGATTATATTTATTTAAAATGCTTTTTAATATCAAGGCAGAAGTCAATAACAAAACAATATACAATAAGAAAAAACCAATTAATATGCCTGTAGGATTACTTCCAAATAAATGTTTAAACACATACAATATCACAGGAAATGAAAAACCACGCGTAATTGACCACGTTGAAAACGGCGAATCTCCATCCAAAATATTTGTATACCAGTAATACGCAGACCCATCTGGAGTTACAATCAAAGAAAATTGAAAATATAATATTCCAAAAAGTATTAGAAAGATTAATGGAATAATAATTTTTTTATTTATTTTTTTCTTCATTTTTTTTCTCCTCAAAATTTTCATCAAAAAATTTTTTAAATCCTTTAGTTATTTGTTTCCAGTCCCATTTTTGTATTTGTCTTAAATTTTCTTTGCTTAATTCATTTAAAATTTCTCTGTTATTAACTAATTCAATTATTTTTTCTTTAAATGCCTCTTTCGTTCTTTCTTTTATAATAAATCTTTTTTGCTTAGTACCTAAAGCATCTGATACAATTCCAACATCAGTAGATATTACAGGAACTCCACAAGCCATTGCTTCTAATACGGGATTTGGTGTTCCTTCCATTTTTGATGAACATATACATACATCTATTTTAGAATAATATTCTGGCATTTCTTCATGAAGTATCATTTTTTCTTGTTTATCCGCAAAGTATGTTTTTATATTATAACCTTCATTTTGTAATTCTTGTAATGCCGGCTTTAATATAGTTTTAAATCCTTTAAAATCCTCAATTTCTTGAGACCAAGCACTATTTCCTACCCAACCAATAACAAGAGGTCTTTCTTGCAAAAAGCGTTCTAAATTTTTAGGCTTAAATAACTCTAAATCAACACCATCAGTAATTACCATCTGCGGTTTTTTAATTATTTCCGGATTACTATCATAAATTTTCATTAAAATATTAGAAGACACACTATAATTTCGACAATAACTTAAAATATTATTAGTAAAATCCAAATTATCTAAATATAAATGGTCATAAACAGATGTTGTAATATATTGAGAATTTACATACAACTCCTTAAATCCTTCTAAATCTAAACCACAACTATTAATATAAGCTACACTACTATCAATAAAAGACAAATGAGCCCTCCAAAAAAAGTGTACTAAATCAAACTTTTTAGTATAAAATAACAATTTTACTATATTATTGTCTAACTCATTTAAAGGAATAATTTCAAAATCATAATATTTTCCCAGATATTTAACTATTTTTTGAGAAATATTCCAAAAGCACCAATCTTTCACATCAACAATCAACGCTATTTTTTTCTTATTAGTGTTTCCCTGGCTTTTCAATTGTAAATCAGCATTCTTTTTAGAAATAATATTAAGATCCTTTTGTCTTTCAATTATCCATTTTTCAACATTTGCATTCCAAACCTTACAGCCTCTTTTTTGTTCAAAATATAAAGCCGAATCTTTTAGAATTCCATGATCAAAACGAATTTTTTCATATTCTAAAGCATCTTTATTAGTAGATATAGTATGGTTATGTACTAAACTAATTTTTGGACAGTTTCCTATTTTTAGTCCTTTATTGAAAACTGTTATAGAAAAATCCAAATCTTCAAAACCAATAAACATATTTTCGTCAAACATTCCACAATCAATAAACGCTTTTTTATTAATTATAGATGCTCCACCTAATAAAAATGTTGAAAGTGTAGGTTTAAATTCAATACTTTTATCATATTTTGATTGTTCATATAATGAACCACCACCAATTAAAACATTATTATCATAGTAATCAACATATAAAGCTCCGCCATTAGAAAAAATAGACTTTTTATCTTCCGATAATAGAGGAAGATTTACAAACATAACTCCCAATGAAGCTATAGTTTCTTGAATTCCTTGTAATGGATTACTGATAAAATAAATGTCATTATCTAAATTCAAAATCCAATCGGTTTCTACATATTGTATTAATTTATTTCTTCCACCTGCAACACCATAATTTTTACCAAATTCAATTAATCTTATATTTAATTTTTTGTGATTTTTAATATATTGTTTTAAAATAGATATTTCTTGATGAGTTGAACCATTATCAACAATCAATATTTGTCCTGCAAAATTTATTAATTCTTTTTCAATAGAATTAAGTAAATTGATAGTAGATTCCGAACGATTAAACGACAAAACAGCTATTGTTAAATTATCTCCATTTTTCCCAATGTTATTATTCGTAAAAAGTAACCAATCTAATTTAGAGTAACCATATACAGTTGTATTAAGCGTTGATTCAATTTTATATTCATTCATATTACTTTTTCCTTCTTATTTTTTTTATTACTTTAAATATTATACTTTTTCTAAATTTTTCAATATATGGAAAATAATTTTGATATTTTAATAAAAGTCCATTACAATAATCAGCATCAGTTTTGCATTTTTCATAAGCTAAACGCAAACCGTTGTTAATCTTTTTTAACTCTTCAACCTCACTACTTAAAAATTTGTTAATTTCTTTTTCTCTGTTTAATAAAAATTCCAATTGTTCTTTTTGCTTTTCATTCATTCTTTTTACCACCCTTCATAAAACTTCAGTTGTTTTGATTATATCATTATTTTTAATAATTAGCAAAAATTTACTTAGCCTTTTTTAGTCCGTTTATTTATCATCGAATGGAAAAATTGAAGAAGGAAAAATTACAGCTTGTTCTTTAACATTTGAAATATTTATCATTGCTGTAAAATATGAGCAATTTTTAATTCCAATTTCATGTTCTGGATTTACCTTTATTGAATTAATATCAACAAAATTATTTATCATGTCTTTTTGATAATTTAATTTTTCATTTTGATCCAACAAAATATTAATAAATCCTTCAGTCTTAGTACCTATCATATATTTAATTTTTGAACTATCGAAAACCTCATTTAAAAGTTCTTGAAACTCTTCAAATGTATATTTTTTAACATGATAAGGATTGAATTGATCTTCCGTTGGATAATATGCATAATCATTAGGGCAAGTTATAATATAGCATGCCTTTTTCTTGGCAACTCTTTTTATTTCTTGCAAAAATTTTAATGGTTCTTGTAAATGTTCAATAGTCTCAAAAGAAACAATCATATCAAAAGTATTATCTTTAAAACAACTTAAATCAGTAGCATCATGAACAATATACCCAACGCCTTTTTCAGCAAATTCATTATTTGCTTGATTAATGCTTTCTTCAGAAATATCTAATCCAACTACTTTTTTAGCTCCCCATTTTTTTAGCAATTTTGTACCATATCCTTCTCCACATGCAATATCTAAAATCACTTTGTTTTTACAATATTTTTCAGCTAAACTATATCTCCCCATATGAATTGATGATTCTATTGCAGAATATTTTGATTCCATCGGTAATCTTTCTATCATTGCTATTCACCTATAAACCTTTCTACGCTTTTTTTAGAATTTTTATCATATTCTTTTTTCCAATCTTTATAAATTTTTATTACTTTTTCTTTATTTTCAAGACAATATTTTGCTTTTTTATATATGCTAATTACATTATCATTTTCATTTACAATCAAATATTTCTCTAATTCAGTACCTTCCCAAAAATGATGGTTATTACCCGTAATGCAAAGAACTCCCAATTCCAAACTTTCCAATGGAATTAGTGGAGCGCATTCTGAAAAAGTTACATAAAAATTAATATCATTCTTAGCCATTCTCTCCATTAGTTTATTCCTTGGAATTGAACTACTTAAGCCAGATATTGCAATTTTAAAATTTTTAGCCATTTTTAATGCGCTCTCTTGAATTGGAATACAATCTATTTCACAATTTTCAAATAAGCTAGCAGCTCCTAATTGGTTATAAAAATTTTTAACCCATCTATCTCCTGAAGCATATAATCCAATTTTTATTTTATCAGTATCATTTCTTTTCTGTTCAAATTTAGGTATATTATGAACAGTATTTAAAACTAGTTCAACATTATATCCTTTTATTTTATAAAACTCATACATACTTTTTTTTACAAAACCTATACTATCTAATAACTCATTATCTAACAGTTTAAATATAGCTTGAAACATATTCCAATCATAATCTTCGACATTCATTGCAAGACTTCCATGCCATATTACTTTAACTTTTGTTTTGGAATTTTTATATTTTATTTCCTTAACTAAATCATCCCAACCACAAGAAAACGCACTAAATATTACTAATTTTATATTACTATTGTCTATTGCATTAACAATATCATGTATTAATCTTTCATCATGAACTTCATCAATACCTATTGTATTATCAAACAACTCTTTAGTGGCATTTTGAGTACCAAGCCAATTTTTATTATAAAAAACTATATATTTTGGATTATTTAAATTATTATACTGTTTAAAAAATTCTTCTTTAGCAGCAACATATAACTTTTCTTTTTTTTGTTTTCTTTTATGCAATACATAAGGATATAATACCACTTTACCAATTTTCCTTAACACTCGCTTACCAAACACTAAAAAATTTAAAATAGCATTTCCTAATGTTTTTCCAAAAATCATTTGAAACTTTATTCTTTTTTGTTCACCTTGAGGAATCCAACTACCTACATAGTAATGAATCATACAAGTTCTATTAGTAAACATATTTGGTGACCTATCACTGCTTATTGGATAAAAATAATCCCTGGCATAAATAATAACTCCATCTTTTAATTCTTGATTATTTAGGTGATCAAATTTTAAACCATAATCTCTTTTTAAAATATTAGACAAAATGGTAGGAATAGATAGAGAATAAATATTTTCTTCTGAAAATTCATTTTCACAATAAAAATCCCATATCTGATTTATTAATTTATTATTTGGCTTTTTTACTCCTAGTACACCAACAGCAACATTATATTCGGATTCCCAACCAGCAAAAACTTCATTTTCTAATAATTCATCAATGTTTTTAGTAACTATCATATCGGTATCAAAATATATTCCCCCCATTTTTTTTAAGGCATAAATTCTTGCTACATCACTAACAAAAGCCCATTTTTTTGCATCATAAGCTTGTTTAGAAAACTTGGTCATATTAACATCAAAATTATTTTCATTCCATTCTATAATTTCATAATCAGGTAAAAATTTTTTCCAACTTTTAATACATTTTTTAGCTAATTTAGGTAATGGCTTCCCACCGAACCAACAATAATGAATATATTTTTCCATATTTACTTCCCTTCTATTATTAATTTTAAATCTGCAATTTCATTTTCATTAATTTTTGCAAAATCAATTTTATATTCTATATTTTTCTTTTTAAAGTTCAAAATATTATTAGCTATTTTACTAGCATTATTTTCTAACTTTATAGCATAATCATTAATATCAATATATGGACAACTTACAGGAATAGTTGTCATTATTTGTTTATTTAAAACTAAGGCTTCTAAATATACAACAGGAAACCCTTCATAATTAGAAGTTAAAATTAAACAATCACAATTTTTCAAATAAGAATATGGATTTTCCTTTGTTGATAACATAAAAATATTATTTTCTAAATTGTTTTTTAAAATAAATTTTTCTATATTCTTAAAATATGGACCATCACCAATCAAATATAGTCTAAAGCAAGAATTTTTAACAACCACTTTTTTAAAAGAGTTTAACAACAAATCTAAATTTTTTGATTCATTTTCCAATCTACCTAAGAAAATAAAATTTGTATATTTTTTATCAAAAATTGTTACTTTTTCATTAGATAATTTTAAAATGTCTTGGTAATCAAATAAATTATTAATAACCACAAAATTATCAGATAATTTTGGAAAAAAAACATCCATTGCTTTTTTACTTTCATTAGATACAAATATTATTTTATTAAATTTGTTTATTTTATGTTTTTCAAAAAAGTCAACAATATTATTTTTATTCTTTAACATTTGTACATAATTGCTATGAACATATAAAGCATTATTTTTAGATGAAAATTGAGCTAATCTTGATCCCCAAAAAGAATATGTTGAATAATTACAAGCAAAATCATATTTTTTATTGTTTTTTAACCACCAACTAAATCTTCTAAAACCATTTTGAAGTTTTCTTATTAAAACATTCTTGCTCTTGGATATTTTATATTCTTTTACATCAATTTTTTTATCTAGTTTTTTTAATAAAAAACCAGTTTTATTTTCTAAAACCAATGTTATATTATAAAATTTTACTAATTCATTTAAAAGAATTACTAAAGATTTTTCCATACCACCTATATTTAGGTCTTTACTAAAAAATACTATATTTTTCATTACATACCCCCATCATTTTTGATTCATAAATGATGTATATTCATCACACACTTCTTTTCCACCTTTTTTTTGTACTACCCCATGTTCTATCCATATAACTTTATCACACATCTTTTTTATTTGTTCAATTGAATGAGACACAAATAAAACTGTTGTTCCACCACCAATCATTTCCATCATTTTTGCTTCACTCTTTGCTTGAAAAGCAATATCACCAACAGATAATATTTCATCAACGATTAAAATCTCTGGTTCCACAATTGTAGCTATAGAAAACGCAAGTCTTGCAACCATCCCAGATGAAAAATTTTGAACAGGAACATCTAAAAATTCTCTCAACTCAGAAAATTCTACTATTTCATCAAATTTTTCATCAATAAAACTTTTTGAATAACCCATTACAGCTCCATTAAGATATATATTTTCTCGAGCTGTAAGTTGTGGGTCAAATCCTGCCCCAAGTTCAATCATAGGGCAAATATTACCATAAACTTTTACATTACCTTTGGTTGGTTTCATTACTCCGGCCACAACTTTTAAAAGCGTTGACTTACCAGCCCCATTTGATCCAATAAATCCAACAACTTCACCTTTATTGATTTTAAAATCAACATTTTTTAAAGCCCAAAATTCCGTTTTATCCTTTTTCTTGCGTTTTCCCAAATCTACAAACCATTGTTTTAAAGAAAATCCTTTTTCAATTCCTAGATTAAAACGCATTGATACATTATTTACTTCAATCATAGTTTCTTTTTTCTTCATAAAGACACCCCTATACATAATAAATAAATTTATCTTGGTTTTTCTTAAATATTATTATTCCTAGAACCAAAAATACTACTGCAAATAAACCACAATAAATCCAGACATTTATACCAGGAACTTGATTATACAAAATAATATCTCGAGCAAAATATATAAACCAATACAATGGATTTAATTTAAAAATAGTTTGTAATGGACCAGAAATAATTGCAATATCATACATTATTGGAGTCATGTAAGTCCATAAAGTTAATACAACTCCATATATATAAAACATATCTCTTAAAAATACTGCAACAGTTGATAATATTAATCCAAAACCTACTGTAAATATAAACATACACAAAAATGCATATGGTAATAACAAATGATAAATATTTATACCTGTACCTGTAATAAAAATTATTGCATATAAAGGAATAAGTGTTAATAAAAAGTTAATTCCTACAAATAAGCATTTAGAAATCGGAAAAATATATTTAGGAATATAAACTTTATTTATTAAACTAAAATTAGCAACAACACTACTCATTGCAAGATTTGATGCTTCACTAAAATAGTTAAATATAACAAGCCCACTCATTAAATAAACTAAATAATTAACTCCAGGGGTTGAAAACTTAAACATTCTAGTAAAAACTAAAGCCATAACTGCCATAGTCAACACTGGATAAAGAAGACTCCAAACAATTCCCAAAACACTTCTTTTATATTTAACTTTAAAGTCTCTTGAAACTAATTGTTGCAACAAAAAGCCATATTTTTTATAAGTATATTTTAAATTATTAATTATTTTCATTATTAAATCCTTTCATTAATCATTATAACAAAAAAAATCACCAATAAGCAACTTATTAATATTTATTATTTCTTTTTATGTTCAAATAATATATCTGTATTTAAAACTACAAATAATAATAAAATCATTAAAATAACATATATAGCAATAGCTATTTGATTATCTCCTAAAACATAAAATATTGATATTGCTGCAAAAGCTATATCTATTGCATAAATAATTAAAATACTTTTAGTAGGACTATATTTCATTTTAAGAAGTTGATGATGAAAATGTTCTTTATCAGCAACTCCAATATTTTGTCCTTTTAAAAGTCTTCTAAATATTGCAAAAATTGTATCAAATATTGGAATAGCTAAAATAATTATTGGCACTATTAATGATGTAAAAGTAGTTACTTTATAACCAAGTAATGCAATAATTGATATCATAAAACCTAGAAACAAACTACCAGTATCTCCCATAAATATTTTTGCTGGAGGAAAATTATGAAACAAAAAGCCTAAGGTAGATCCTAACATTATTAAAGAAATTATAACATCTAAACCCCCAATACGATTTAATATAAATGCAATTATAGCAATTGTTAAAAAGTATATTGAACTAATACCAGCCGCTAAACCATCTAAACCATCAATTAAATTTATAGCATTTGTTATTGCTACAATAAATATAATTGAACAAAGTGAGCCAAAAAAAGCATTAAAATGAATGTTATAACCTAATAAAGACACTTCTGAAAAAGATAAATTACCATATAAAACCACTATTGTAGCAGCAATAATTTGAACAATTAATTTATATCTTGCTTTAACGGATTTTATATCATCTACAATCCCCACTAAAATGAGTAAAAAACTGCCAATTAAAATAGATAACATTTGAGTACTTACTTCCCCATATAAAATATAACCGAGTAAAAATGCTAGATAAATCGCTAAGCCCCCTAGTCTTGGCATAGGAACCTTATGTATTTTTCTTGCATTAGGTTCATCCATAGCATTAATATGTATTGCTACTTTTTTAACAATTGGAACTAATATTAAACTTGTTATAAAAGTTACTATTACTATAATAAATACATTATGTTCATTTACAACTAAATTCATATTTATTTCTCCTAGTAATATTATTATAACTTAAAAAAAACGAAAATAAAAGAAATATATTTATTTTTTCTTTTTTACGATTAAATATCTAATTCCTTTGCATATTTAAAATCAATAATTTCCCCATCTTTAGTTTTAATCCAACCAATAAAAGCATGTGACCAATCAGTTAATTCATTAGCACTCATACCTTTAAAATTATTTATTATTTTATTTAATACATTTATCTCTTGTTCATTGAAATTATACAAATCCGCTTTTTGAAGAGGAACAAATAACATAGAATTATCTATAAAAGATGATTCTAATTTAATATAATCTTGTTTTATTAATAAATTAATTAAAGCATCTTGATCATTAACAATAGGTCCATATGTAGCATGAGCATATTTAAACTCACTTATAGATTTGTTAAATAATTTATAATTTAAAAAATCAATTGCAAAGAGATATTTCATTAATTGAGTTCTATTTAACTTAACCTTATTTAAAATATATAAAATAACATTAATACTTTTAAAATCAATTTCAACATTTATTCTATTTAAAATCTTATAATATTTTTCTTTAGTTAAATTATTATTATTTTTTAAAATACTATAAATATTACTTTTATTATTTAGCAAAGAAATATAAGTATCTAAATATTCTTTTTGAGGAAGTGACTTTCCATTTTCATATCTATTTATTGTCTTTTTACTCCAACCTAAAGCTTCCGCAAATAACTCTTGTGATAAATTTAATGTCTCTCTAATTTCTTTTAATTTTTCAAAACTTAAGCCAAATAAATTTAAATAAGCAATATAACCTTTTTGTAGATGTTCATCTATATCTTCATAATTATATTCAGTTCCACAATTAGAACAAATAAAAACTAAGTCATCGAGAACAACTTTTCTACCATGAATAATATATGTAGTTTTTTCTTTTTTTATTTTTCCATATACTTTTTTATTACATTCAAAACAATACATCTTTTCCATTTTATCAGATCCTTTCATAACTAATAATTACTTTCATGAAACGATAAACAAATTACCTTATTTCTATATGTTAATTTTATATATACTTTCTTTTTATTAATAATTTTAATAAATTCATATATTTCTGAATTATTATCTCTTCTTTTATCATAATCAAAACTTATTTTAAAACATTCATTAGAATCTAAATCAAGTACATAATTCCAAATATCTTCTATCTTCATAATACCTATATCAAATAATTCTTGTAAAGCATTTTTCACTTTGCCATTTACTTTTACTTTTCTATAATTAATAAATTTACAATTACCCTTTTTTATTTCTGTTTTACATAATTTTAAAAATATCTCTACTGCATTTTTATCCAAAGTTGTTAACATTTACCCCTCCTCTTTATAAAGTAATTAAATTATATCAAAAAGCATTGTTGGTGTCAATTGTCGCCATAATAAGTCCATATAAAAATAAGCACTTAAGTGCCTATTCATCTTTAAATAACTTCGTAATAATTGGTTTAAATAATTCTAAAACAATAAAAGATATTAAATTAACTAATATTACAAATATAAACTGTGAAATATTAATAATTTTTAAACCAAACAATTTACCAACTGGAGTAAAGAAAACAATCATTTGGACTATAAACAAAACAAATATTCCTAAATTTAAGTATTTATTAGAAAATATACCCTTTTCTATAATAGGATCTTTTAAACTACGACAGTTATAAGCAAACACAAATTCATTTAAAACAATACTAAACAGTGCTAATGTTTGAGCAACATCTGTCCCAATATTTTCAAATAAGAAATAAACAAGTATACTAATTCCTGCTTCAAGTATAACTGAAAATATTAAAAAAGCCATAAAAAATGGTGAAAAAATTCGTTTATTTAAACCATTTGGTTTTTTCTTCATATTATTTTTAGATGGTCCTTCAAAAGCTAAAGCAATTGATGGAATAGTATCAGCAACCAAATCAATATATAAAACATGTATTGCAGAAATTATATTTGCCCCCATAAACATACCTAATAAAATAATAACAATTTCTGTAAAGTTACTTGATAAATTATATAATACATTTGTTATAACATTATCATAAATTCTTCTACCTTCAGCAACTGCAGTCGTAATAGTAGCATAAGAATCATCTAATAAAACAATATCAGCAACATCTTTAGTTACATCAGTACCACTTTTACCCATACCAATTCCAACATTAGCTAACTTCATTGCTGGAGCATCATTTACACCATCCCCAGTCATTGCCACAACTTTTTTTCTACTTTGTAAAGCCTTAACAATTTGTAACTTATTTTCAGGACTAACTCTAGCAAAAACTGAATATTTATCTAAATATTCTAATAATTCTGATTTTTTTAATCCTTTTAACTCTGTTGCATTAACTCCTTCAATATCTTTAGTAATTATGCCTACTTCTTTACCTATTGCAATAGCCGTTTCTAAATTATCTCCAGTAAGCATTATTGGTCGAATTCCAGCTTCTTTACAAGCCATTATTGCTTCTTTAACATTTTTTCTAGCAGGATCTTTTAAACCTACTAAACCCACTAATATTAAATCATTTTCTTCTTTAAAATAATCAATTTCTTTTTCATAATTTACTTTTACTTCTTTATAAGCAAAAGCTAATACTTTTAATGCTTTACTTGATAATTCCTTTTCAATAATTTGATAACTATTTTTTATTTCCTTAGTTATTTTTTCTTTTTTACCATCTATTAATATATATTTACATCTACCAATTAAATTTTCTAAACTACCTTTTGTATATATTACTTTCTTTTTATTTATTTCATATATTTTACTCATTAATTTACGATTTGAATCAAAAGGTAATTCTATTACTTCATTACTGTTTTTCTTTATTTGATTAATATCTATTTTATTATTTTTTAAAAAATTACTTATAGCAACTTCTATACTATCTCCTATAAATTTATCTTTATCAAATTCAGCATTATTACAAAAAATCATAATGTTGATAAGTTCTTCATTATTAACTATATCTTTTAAATTTATCAATTTATTATTAACATATATTTTAAGTACTTCCATTTGATTAGTTGTAAGAGTTCCTGTTTTATCAGTACATATTACTTGTGTAGCTCCTAAAGTTTCTATCGCTGCTAAATTTCTAACTATAGATTTCTTCTTAGCCATTTCACTAACTCCAATAGATAAAGTAGCAGTAATAGCAATAGGTAAACATTCTGGTACACTAGCAACAATCATTGAAATACATAACATAAATACATTTAATAAAGTATAATCCATTATTAAACCATAACACATTACAAATGCTACTAAAAAAGCAGCAATAAATGATATAAAAGTAGATATTTTTTTAATCTTTACTTGTAAAGGAGTAATAGGTTCCATTTTAACATCTATACTAGCAGCTATTTTACCAAGCTCAGTATCCATACCTATATCCACAACTATTGCTTCTACCTTTCCAGCAGTTAAAACAGTACCAGAATATAACATATTTTTCCGTTCAGCGATACTTAATTCTCCATTTAAAACTTCATCTGTTTTATCAACATTTAGGCTTTCACCAGTAAGTATTGCCTCATCACATTTAACAAAATGATTTTCTATGATTCTAGCATCCGCCGGAACTTTATCCCCCGCTTCTAAAATAATATAATCCCCTTCAACTAAATCTTGAGAATTAATTTCTTTTATTTTACCGTTTCTTTTAACCATTGTATATTCTGCACTATATTTTTTTAATTTCTCTAAAGCATCTTCAGCTTTAGATTCTTGTAAATATCCCATTATACAATTTATTATAGTAGTACCAAGAATTACAAATGGTTCTAAATAATCGCCATCACTAAAAATAGCATTAAATAGTGACATTAATCCCACTATTAATAAAAGAATAATCATTACATTTTTAAATTGTTTTAAAAAAATACTTAATTTACTTTTTTTATTCTTTTCAATTAATATATTTTTTCCCATAATATTTTGTCTTCTAATAACTTCTTTATCACTTAAACCATTTATAGAAGTATTATATTCTTTAAATATTTCTTCTTTAGTTTTTTTGTAATCTTCCACTAGTATCACCTTTTATATTTTAACAAATTATATTTTTAAAGTCTATTAATTTATTTCATTCATTATATTTTAAAAAAGCACAAAAATGCACAATATTTTGAGAATATTGTGCATTTTGCCATTTTTTAATACCCCTTTTGCACAATCATTGTGCATTTTTAAAAATTATCTTTTCCTACAAACACATTGTAAATTTCATTATATCTATAACCTAGTTTAATATGGTTTGAATCTTTTACTAAAATTTTTAAATCAACTAATTTATCAATTAAAGTAGAAACTGTATTTCTAGAAACACCTGATTCGTTTGCTATTTCTTGTTTAGTAAAAACTATTTGGTGCATTATCGCTGGCATAATTCTAAAAACAGCATTACTTTTTAATATTTCAATTTTTTCCATATCCTTTATATATATTTGTTTAATTCTATTTATCTTAGCAATATAATTATCACATTGATCAATTATACATTGTAAAAAGAATTTAATAAAACCACTTATATTCCCATTTCTACTTTCATTTAATAATTTATAATATGTAGGTTTATATAATTCTATAATTTCAGATAAAAATAAAATAGGTTCATCATTAGTTAACATAGCTAATTGGATAGAAATTAAAGCCCTTCCAAGTCTTCCATTACCATCTCGGTAAGCATGAATTGTTTCAAATTGTGAATGCGAAATAGCTAAATTAATAAATATAGGATCAATATAAGCATCATTCATATATTGAAATAAATTATCTAATAAAATTGGAACTTCTTCTGGTTCTGGTGGAATAAAAACCGCTTGGTCTATTGTACATCCTTTAGGTCCAATCCAATTTTGAATATTTCTAATTTTTCCAGGTTCTTTTTCATTACCCTGCGTACAAATTGCATTATAGCATAAAAAAAAATTTTTGTGTAAGCAAAAATTTTTATTTTTTATTCTTATTCTTTTTTTTCTTATTATTGTCTATGTTATCATAAACTATTTCTTTAGTTTTATTATTTTCTTCTTTTATTATATTCTCATTTTTTTCCTCTTTTACTTCCACAGTATTATTCTTTATATGTTTTTTCTTCTTACCTTTAGTAACAGCAATTAATATAATAAACATTAAGATAAATACACCAATAAAACCAAATATAATATAAGTGTATAATTTATTTTTTTCCATCAATAAATTAATCATTTCGTCATCATATTTTATAGCAGTTTGGTTTTTCTTATCATATTTAAAGAATCCTTCTTCACCAGTTTCAACATTTATTCCATAAATAATGGCAAATCTAGAACTTTCACTCACAAAATATGCTGGAATTTGCACTTCATTTATAGTTATTTCTCCACTTTTATAACCATTTAAAACTTCTTTTGTATCTTTAGGATAAATAGTTATATTTGTAAACTTTAATTCATTATAAACTTTATAACTATTATTTTCTTCATCATATATATATAAATTTATATTTCCAGAAGAATCTTTAAGACCTACCAAAACAAAACCGGTAAGTTCACTTTTATATGCTGGAATCTCAAAATCATTAATATTAACGGTAGTTTCTTGATAAGCATTAACACTTGGTAAATATTCTTTTATTTTAACTACTGTATAATTTTGATTATCTATTGTTACATTTATAGGATTTTCATCTTTTACTTCTACAGTTAAATTATAAGTTCTTTCACTTCCATTTTGAGCCCTAACAACTATTTGAAAAGTATTAGTTCCTTGGGTTACTTCAACAGTACCTACTCCTGATAAATCAGATTTTGAATCATTAACTGCAGCATTTATAGTAATTTCTTTGGTATTTTCAGGAACTACTACACTATAATCAGCAACATCTTTATTAAATTCTGGAGTTATTTCAAAACCTTCAACTGACAAACTTTTTAAATAATTATCTTTAGAATATGTTGCTTCTAATTCTTCTTGTGTCATAATTTTTACTGTTTTACTTGATGCACTTAAATTCATTTCACTCATATCTTCATAAGCAAAGGCTTGATAACTTGCCATACTAATTTTAGTATTTCCCTTTTTTAAGGCTTTAAACTTAAAAGTATAACTTTTACTAGTTACTCCAGCAGAAGAATTAACCATATTTACACCGCCAGCCTCACTTGTTGCACTAATAAGCTGCAAATAATTCTTATCATAGTTTAAGTCCATATCCCAACTACCAATTTTAGTTTTACTAGATAAAACAACATTTATTGTAACAGTATTTCCAATTACAACTTGTGATGTACCAGTAATTCTAATGGTACCACTTGCAGCATTAACTGAAAAAGGTATTACTAATAAACAAAACAAACTAAAAATTATTTTTTTTAACTTTCCCATTTTATCCTCCTTATTGAACTATTTTATAAGTGCCTAATATATCTTTTTGAACTTGTAATAAATCAAGAGCATTTATAATACCATCTCCTGATGTATCACCAGCTTCTTTATATACTCCACTTAAAGTATATGTTCCTAGTATATATTTTTGGACTTGTAATAAATCAAGAGCATTTATAATGCCATCTCCTGATGTATCACCACTTATAACAATTTGTAATATTTCACTTCCATTTTTATTATTAATTTTAACTTTCATGCCAGTTGTGCTCTTCCCACTAGTTATAATATTACCATCTTTATCCATAACAGTAACACTATTATAACCTGCAACTGATTCTAAAACTCCTTTAACAGTTGCAATATCGGTATTTACTTCTATCCCTTTAATATAACCACTTTTATATTTATAGCCACTTGAAGTAACTATTGTATTAATAGATAAATCGCTTAAATTAGAATCAGGAGTTTCTCCAGTTGCTCCACCACTACTATTACTAATTGTTGCATTCATATTATTATAAACAGGAATATAAAACACAAAAGATTCATTTAATAAATTACTTTCACTATATGATTTATAAGTAGATGCAGATTCGCTTGATGGACCTTTTAAATTAGTTTGATATTGATGAATAAATTGATTATTTGAATTTGTAGGAACAACATTAAATTTTTGTAAATATGTATTATATTGACCTTTATCTATATAAGATGAAGAAATATAACTAGCTCCCCCTTTAATTGCATTATAAACTCCATACCAATTATTATCTTTAGCATATTTTAATCCACAATAAGTAGCCCCATTAGTTGTAGCACAAGTATCACTTACACCATAATTATAAAAATTATAATAGCCTTCAAATCCTGGATATACACCACTATATAAATTATATAATGATGTTTTTGACCCTAATTCTAGTAGTGATCTAGAGGCTAAAAAAACAGGATTAGCATTAACTTCTTTACCGGCATCATTAAATACATTTGCTAAATCTACACTCAAAGCAAGATGATATTTATAAAATTCTGCTCCAGATATAATTAATTTAATTGTACTAGGATAAATTTCATTAAGATTGTTTGAATATTTTAAATATTCAAATTGAAATATATATCTTTCAGACAAAAAGTTTCTAGGATCCATATAATATGCTACAGCTTTTTGACTAGCATTTTTCCATTCACTATCCCAGCCATATGTATTATCACAACTTCTATCCATAAATTCTTCATTACTAGTTTGTATATAACTTTTTCCACAAATACTTTCTCTTTCAACAGCATAAGACCAATCAACATTTGTTTGAATGGCAACAAATTGCCAATTAGGATGATTTTCTTTTAAAGTACACAATCCCCCCCAATAACTAGATGGAAAACCAGCATCACTCATTTCTTGTTCACAAGTATTACTAGGTGCAATATCATCAGTGCTATAACTTCTAACAACATCAACATGGTCTCCACAAATATACCCAACATCAATACCATTATAATATGCTTGATACCAATCACTATTGCAATTATAATGATTATTAGTGTCTTGATAAGTTTTATCTTCCACTAAAATATAATTGTCTCCTAAATAAGCAATGCCAATATTCTTATATTGAGTTCCAGGGCCTGTTCTTATATTACAAGTTGCATTAATATAACCACGAACAGTTTCACTAGCACTTACATCTATCATAAATAAAAATAAAATCATACAAAATGTTATAAATTTTATATATTTCATTGTATTCTCCTTACTTTAGACTCATATTAATTATAACATTTAAATAAAATATCGACAAATATTTACAAAAATTAATGTAAATCCACTGTAAACTCTATTAATTTTTATTAGTTTATATTATAATAAATTTGAAATGGTGGTTTTAATGGATAAACAATTTGATAGGATAGACATAATATTTATAGTTTTAATATCACTATATTTACTAGTATTAGTAATAGGTATATTATGGATAATTTTAGATAAAATTGAAAAAAAGAACAATTTAAAAAAAGAACATAAAATGATTGAAGAAAAGAGCAAATATAAAACAAAAGATACAAATCAAAAAAATTCAAATAGCAAAAATAAAAATAATAAAGTCAAAAATAAAACTACAACAAAAAAGAAAAATACTAAAAATAACTCTTCTAAAAGGAACACCGGTTATATATCTCCAACAAAAAGGAAAAAGAAGAAAAAAAAGACATCTCGCAAAAAGTGATGTCTTTTCTAAATATTTTTTTCAGTTTCTTTAATTATATATATAGGGCGTTTTTTTGTTTCCAAATATGTTTTTGATAAGTATAAACCAATAATACCTAGACAAAATAATTGAATACCCCCAACAAACATTATGATACAAACAAGTGATGGCCATCCAGCAACAGGATCTCCAAAACATAGAGTTCTTATAATTATTACAATAATCATTATAAAAGCAATTAAACAAAATATAATTCCAACTATAGCACTAAATACTAATGGAGTTGTTGAAAATGCTGTTATTCCTTCGATAGCATATGCAAATAATTTCCAAAAACTCCATTTGCTATATCCTGCTACTCTATCAATATTTTCATATTCAATCCATTTTGTTTTAAAACCAACAAAACTAAATATTCCCTTTGAATACCTATTATATTCTCTTATACTTAAAATTGCATCAACCATTTGTCTTGTCATAAGACGGAAATCTCTTGCTCCATCAACCATTTCAGTTTTAGAGATTTTATTAATTATTTTATAAAACATTTTTGTAAAAAATTTTCTAAGTGGTGAATAACCATTTCTTGTAACACTTCTCGATGCACAACAATCATATTCACCAGTTTCTAATGTTTCGAACATTTCAATTAACAATTGAGGAGGATCTTGTAAATCGACATCCATAGTTGCAACATAATCTCCAGTTGCATTTTCTAAACCTGCAAGAATACCAGCTTCTTTACCAAAATTCCTAGAAAAAGAAATATATCTCACAGTTTTATCTTTTTTAGCTAAACTTCTTAATATTTCTAAAGTTTTATCTTTACTTCCATCATTAATAAATAAAAATTCAAAATTTGCTTTTTTACTTAATTTATTTTTTATTTTTTGCATTTCATCGTAAAATATAGGTATTGTTTCTTCTTCATTAAACACCGGTACTATAATAGATATTTTTTTCATACATACTCCTTTTATTTCTCAATAAAAATTTTTCTAGTAATAAAATTATAAATCATTACAATAATTGTAGCCATTATTTTACATAACATATAATAAATATTTAAAAAATCGACACCTACATACATAACTAATTGATTTATTCCCAAACCAATAACACTAAGAATAGTAAATAATAAAACTTCTTTATAAGTTTGTTTCTTTTTAACATCAAATACCCAAAATATACTCAAAATATAATTATAAATTAAAGATACAATAAAAGATATTACTGATGATATCAAATAATGAATATGTAAAAAATCTGTTAAAACATATAATAATCCCGCATCTATTAAAAAGGCAGTAAATCCAACTATTCCAAAACGGAATAATTGTTTGAATATTTTACTATGTATAAATTTATTTATCATTTCTACTCCACAAATTTAAATATAATTCATATAATTGTTTATGTTTTTTAACAATTACTTCAAGTATAATACCAGTAATCCAAAATAACATACTCAATACTAAAAAAATACAAGCAACTATTAATGTTGGAAATCTTGGTACTAATCCAGTATTAAAATATTCTATTAATACAGGTATTCCAAAAATCAAAGCAATTATTAAGAACAAACTAGCTAAAATTCCAAAAAAATAAAATGGTTTATATTCTTTAAACAATATAGCAATCGTTTTAAGTACTTTAAATCCATCACTATAAGTATTAAGTTTTGATGCACTACCTTCAGGTCGATCACGATATTCTACAGGAACTTCTACTAATTTAAAATTTTTATCCACTGCATGAATAGTCATTTCTGTTTCAATTTCAAAACCTTTAGATAAAACAGGAAACCCCTTAACAAAATCTTTACTAAATGCTCTATATCCCGTCATAATATCTTTAATTTTGTTTTTAAACAAATGATTTATTAACCATCTAACAATTCTATTACCGAAATTATGAAAAGGTCTTTTATTTTCAGAGAAATAAGTACTAGAAAGTCGATCACCTATAACCATATCAGCTTTACCTGATAAAACTAAATCACACATATAACGAGCACTTTCTGCTGGATATGTATCATCCCCATCAATCATTAAATAGCATTCAGCATCGATTTCTCTAAACATTGTTCTTATAACATTGCCTTTTCCCTGACGATATTCATATCTAACCTTGGCTCCAGCCCTACGAGCTATTTCATCAGTCTTATCTGTAGAATTATTATCATAAACATATATATCAGCTTCTGGCAAAGCCTTTTTATAATCCTTAATTACTTTTTCAATTGTTATTGCTTCATTATAACAAGGTATTAATACAGCAATCTTTTTATTTTTCATTATTACACCTCAACATCTAACTTCATTATACAATATCTTTAGACTGCTTTTCAAGAAATACCGCAAATATAAATGGCATTGCAAATATAAACGGTAAAGCATATCTAAAATATGTATTTGCAGGGCCTAAAATACAAACTAGAATTAGTGCTAAAACTGGAGATAATATTACAATATTTTTATATAATTTTTTATATATTGCATAAGTTAATAAAACAAGTATAATCCATACATTAAATCCAATATTTGATATTAAACCAATAACAGGTATATAAGGAAAACATACAGCATAATTTGATAAAACATTTCTTAATGTACCCAAAGAATTATAACTATATGAAAATCCATCTTCAACAATTCTATCATCATATTTATAATATACATACCAATTTGTCTTTTCTGGATAAAAATAACCATAAGTGTTATTCATAGTTGCTTCAATATAAGTCCCTGGATGTTTAATTAACCCAGAAAACCAAACTTTAAAATATTCTTTTAAATCTTCATTAGTTGCATATTTGTTATACTCATTTTTAACAGGATCAGAAAGCTCAGGATTATATCTTTCAGCCAAATCATCATAACCCAATATTTTATCAATAACTTCAATTTGCTCACTAGTTAAATCATCACTATGATATTTAACCAAACGAGCCGTTTGTTGAAAAGGAACCGATAAAGTCTCTCTAATACTACCCGGTGTAATTTTAAAATATGGCAAAACAATTTTATCAAATACTCCATAAAAACCAAAAACACATATCATAACAATTAATATTTCTTTCCATTTTTTTCTTACAACAAATAATAAAAATGGTAATGATAAAATTAAAGTATGTATTCCATTATTTCTAAATAAGCAAATTAATATTAAAAGTAATATTATTAATATATATTGCCACCATTTATAATCACCTTTAACTTTAATATAGTTATGTAAAAAAATTAAATATAAGAATATTAATGTTCCAAATATAACATCTTTAACCCCACTCATGGCATAAAGGGGAAACATTGGAACTAGTGCATACAAAAGCAAAACCCCAAATAAATATTTTGTTTTTAAATTCATTTTCTGCATATAATAAATACTAAAAGCCAAAGTCGTAACTAAAAAAGCCATTTGAATTATACTATAAAAAAATAATCCTAAATTATCATTACCCATAAGTTCACCTAACTTTAAACATCCTCCAAGCAAAGCCGTATGTGTAACAGGATGATGATTTGTAATAACTACATTATCATCAATTAATATTGAATAATCAGCATATTTCGTTCTAATTCCAAAAAACTGTTTAATTTGATAACTAGGATCGGGTGAAAGTATAATTGGATAAAAAGAAATTATGTATGGAAGCCAACAAATAATAATAAATACAACACTAAATAAAAAAGGATGTTTTTTAAATAAAGAGATTATTTTATTATTTTTTTTATTACCAACTTCATCATAGTTATTTTTATCAATAAATCTAAAAATATAACTTATTATAATTAAAAACAAATTATAATAACCAATATACATAAGTAAAGATATTATAAAATAACCAATATTTTTAAAAACTAAAAGAGTAGAAGAAACTAACATAAAACTATTACCAAAAATCATAAAAAAAGCTAGTATTAAACTCAAAACTTTTATAGACTTTTTTTGATGAATTATCGTACTATTTTTAATACATTTATAGATAAAATATAATAATAATATACTTCCAATTAATCCTAATCTAAATAAATTCTTTGTTTCTCCTAAATATAAGTTATATATATTAAAATTAATAGCTAAAAAACTACAAATCAATAAAAAATAAAATATTATATTTTTTTTCAAAACAAATCCCTCCGTTATCTAAATTATATCAAAACAATAAAAAAAAGCAACTTTTAAGCTGCCTTAATTAATCATATCTTCAATAATATCTAAATCTTCATCTTCTAAATCATCTATTATTTCTTCATCATCTTTTTCTTCATCTTTAATACTTTCTTTACTATTTACAACATAGAAAGTTATTTCCGTAACATTATTTAATAACGTATTTGCATGAACACTTTGATCCCCTATTAAACCAACATTTACACTAGAATTATAATGACTACTATTAGGATCAACATATTCTATATTATACATTATTCCTTTTGATGAACAATATTCTTCAGCATCAGTTACAGTATTTCCAATAAAACTAGGTAATACTTCACTTGACTTTTCTTGTCTTTTACCTTTTCCTGGACTATAGGCTTTATAAGTTTCATTAACAGAAAAACTAAATGTTTTAATTTCTTCTTCTTTTTCTTCACCTAAAGTAACTTTTAAAGCATGTGTTATATCTCCTAAAGAATCTTTATAATATCCTTGAGCAGAAGTAGTATTTCCCATACTAGGTACATAAACAGGTAAACTATAAGTTTCTAAATAAGCTTTATTTATTGTAAGTAAATCTTCACCACTTAAAACATTTGCAACCATATTTTTAATTACACTATAACCAGATAATATCGCATCAATATCCATATTTGTTGCAATATTGTTACTTATAGCATTTAATATATCTTGTAAAGATTTAACACTACTAAAACCTAAAGCTTTATTAGCTATTGCTTCAACTACTTGTTGTTGATGTCTAATTCTATCTAAATCACTACCAATATATAAATGTCTATTTCTAGCATATGCTAAAGCCTGTTCTCCATTTAATGTTTGTAAACCAGGTTCTACACAAACTAAATGATCACCAAACAATCTATCAGAATTTTGTTCACACATCTTACCATCATATTTACCGGCATTATAAGTTGGTGCTTCTACATCAACTTCTATTCCACCGATAGCATCAACTAATTCAACAACCCCTTTAAAATTAATTTTAACATAATAATCTATATTAATATCTAGAAAACTACTTACAGTATCAATTACACAACTTGTTCCATATGCAGCTGCTGAATTAATTTTAGCATAATTATCATTACGGCAAGTAATTGGAACATAAGTATCTCTTGGAATGCTTACCATGGTAGTTTGTAAAGTATCAGGGTTAAAAGTAATAATCATTAAAGTATCACCATTAAAAGCAGCATTAGCATTTAAACCATCACTTTCTGAATCAACTCCTAAAAGTAAAAATGTCAGTGGTTCTTCAAATGTTTTATTACTAGATAATATTAAATCCTCGTTTTCTCTTTCTTCACTATATTTATATAATATTTTAGTATCACCTGCTATATTTTTATAATTTTCTTCTTCATTAAATAAAGTTACATAATTACTTGGTACAAATATAGCATCAATTTTTTCATCATATAAATCTTTAATTAATTGATAATAATCATCATATTCTTCTATACTATTTGCTAACTTTTCTTTACTAT
Source organism: uncultured Bacilli bacterium (assembly GCA_944331865.1). Lineage (GTDB taxonomy): Bacteria > Bacillota_I > Bacilli_A > RF39 > UBA660 > Onthocola_B. The sequence goes on from CALVIZ010000001.1 coordinate 53,935, forward strand.
ATAACTTTTTAGCTAATATATTACCCTCTATTTCATCTTCATCATTAATCATTCCTATTACAGATTTATTATCAAAATCAGTTTCTTTTAAAGAAATAAGTAAACTTGTATAAACTAAATTTTCATCATCAGTCATATTATTTAAATTATTATAAATAATGTTTATATAATATGAACCAAAACAAAATATTAAAATAAATATTATAGATATTAATGAAGTAAGTATAAATACTTTATATTTATGTTTAATCAAATTTGCTAAATTAATAAATAAGTATAATATTAAATAAAGAATAAAAAATATAATAAATACAAATCTAAGAGTTGTTTCAATTCCCTTTAAATTTAATAAATTTTTTATAAAGAAAAATAAAGAAATTATATAAACAATTCCTATTATATAATATAAATATCTATATATTCCTTTAGATCTTTTCAACTTTCTTAATACTTTTTCCATCCCTAATTATTCTCCTACAAAATATTCAACCACATATAATTTATTATCTAAAATAATTAATGTTATTGTAGCATTATCATCATACCCTAAATCTTTCACATAATCCCAATTTAATTCAACAATAAAGCTATCATAATTTTCATCATCAATTAAAAATTCTCCAGTATTAATTGCAGTAATATTTGAACCACTCACTTCAGGTAAATCTTGTTTTCTTTTACCATCAGAATTATTTTCCATATGTTTATAAATGGTATCTTCAACATTTAATTTAAAATTTTCAATAGAATCTGGATACACATATTCTGCACTACCAACATCATATTTATTAATTTTATTATTCAATGTAAATAAATCAATGATAAATAATTCAGCAAGAATTTTGGCATATTCTTCATAATCTATTTCATCACTATTTAACACTTTTTTTAACTCTTCATACTTACTTTTCATTAAAGCACTATCTCTATCATCTAAATTATAACCATATTTTTCTATACTATCTACTACTTTAATGTTATCATTAGTATTATTATTTTTTAATAATTTATAAACCAAAAAACTTATAATTAACAAAATTGCAATTACGATAAATATCATTATTAATCTTTTGAATTTTTTCTTCATTTTATTCACCTGTCATAGATACTTGATTAAGCAAATTATAAACAATTATATAATTAGATATTTCTAAACGGTTTTCACCAATCAAACTAATATCTGAAATATAATCTTCATCCAAACTAGCACCATCTTCTAAAACTTTATATTCACCAGTTGAATTATTATAATAAACTTTTTCAGTTAAAATATTACCATTAGGAAATACTATTATATTATCATCTTTTGAATTAAAAATATCATCACCAACAGTATATTTATTATATAATCCATACATATTTAGTATAGTTGGTGCAACGTTATACATACCTGTATAATAAGTTATTTCACCTTTAAATACATTTTTTAAACTTTTATCTTTTGTCCAAATTATTAATGGTGTCTTCTTATTTAATTCATGATCATAATAATCATATTCTACATATTCTTTATCAGTTTCTTCATATGTTTTACCAGTTTCTGGATTTAAATTATATAAATAATTTATATCACTACGATTTAATTTAGCATCATGATCACCAAAAAAGACAAATACTGTATTATCAAAAGCATCAGATTCATTTATATAATTAATAAAATCACCTAAAGCTATATCAGCATAGTTAGCGCTTTTAATATATTCACCTACTGATGTATCAGATAAGTAATCAACACTCATTTCTATTTCTTCCATTGTATTTTCATCAATTTTTGTATAGTGAGTAGTTAAATCTAAAATACTATGTGTAGCAGCATCACTAAAAGGTGAATGATTAGATAGAGTAATCACATACCCCATATAATTTTCATAGGTATTTTCTATATTTTCCATAATAGGTATAGCTTGTTTAAAAAATAATTGGTCATTTATTCCTAAATTTATAACATCTTCGTCTTTATAAGTGAATGAACTTTCAAAATACATTCCTTCATATCCTAAAGATGGATGAGCTAAATTTCTACCCCACATAGTATCAGAATTACCATGCATACTAAAAGTATAGTAACCTAAATTATTTAAATATTTTGGTATTGTAAAATAATTACGATCATAATAACTAGTAAATACTGCACCACTTGCTGCAGGCATGAGTCCAGTTAATATTGTGAACTCAGTATCTGATGACGTACCAGTACTAACTTGAGGATAAAAATTAGAAAAAAACATTCCTTCACTAGCAAGTTTATTTAAATTCGGTGTTACTTCTTGACCATTAAATTCTAAATCCATTAAAAATGTTTGCATACCTTCAAGATGAACCAAAATTATATTTTTACCTTCCAAAATACCTGTATATTCATTATCAATATGTTCTTCTTTCTGATCAAAATACGCATTAAAAGCTTCAAGAGCTTCTTCTTCACCAAACAAACTACTCAATTGTGATCTTAAAACTTGAACAACATCATTTATTTGATATAAAAGTATTCCAAAACGTTCTACAACATATACCCTATTCCATTGTTTTGCAAGCCTTGAATAATCTGTTCCCGTAGCTGTTCCAAAACTATATCCTAAACATAATATTCCAACTAATAAGGTTGTAACAACCATTTTTTTACCTTTTTCAATTTTATCAACAAAATAATAATATGATGAGGCTAATAATTTTTTATGAATAACATAAAAAATCACTGGTACTAATATATACATTACATCATAAAAACTTACTTTTTCAAATATAGAACCTGTTACAGTTTCAGCTTGAGATAATGTCGATAAATAACCAACTGAAGTAAAATTTACATAAAATTTATAATAAATTGAATTTACTACATTAATAATAGTAAAAATAATCAACCAAATAAAATAATATTTAAATTGATTTTTAGGTTTAACAAAATATCCTAATCCCCCGATGATTAAAATAACTGCTAAGTCTGTTATAAAAGATTTAAAATAGAAAAATGTTCCCAAAGTAAAATATCTTAAAAACATTGTACCTATTATTGCTAATATAACATAGGATATAAATAAACGATTTGTTATTATATATTCAACAATACTTTTACGAATTGTTTTATATGTTTTTTTAACTTTTTCTTTCATTTTTTCCCTTCTTACAAATACAATTATAACAATAAATGTATTTTTTAGCAATTATTGTTGCAAAAAAAATAGAAATTTGATACAATTTATTTACGCAGGTGTAGTACAATGGCTAGTATACGACCTTGCCAAGGTTGAGATGGGAGTTCGATCCTCCTCACTTGCTCCATAAGGTAAAATCGTCGCACCAATGTGACGTTAATGATTAAATCAACTGAAAAGTTGATTTTTTTTGTTAAAAGAAAGGATTGGTGTGATATAATGATTAAAATAATAAAAAAGAAAATCAATATGAGTGATGAACTCAAAGCCAAAATTAATTGGTCTTGCAAATTTAATAAGAAATCCTATCAAATAATTGAAGGATTCTTACGTATTGTGGAACATACCAATTTAGCTTATGTAGAGCCACATAAGGTTATAATAAATAACCAATTATATTTATTCTTTAACGAACAAAAATACTTTTACATAGGGAATCTACAAAATAAGATTCCATTGTCTGAATTATCAGAGTACATAGCAAGGCATTAATTGGAGAGTTTATATACTCCCATTATATTGATTATTTTTGGTGTGTAATAATCTATTAATGAAAGGTGTCCTTGTTATGTGACACCTTTTTTGGTGTATTCATTACCATAAAAGAAAGGAGCATGATAAATATGGATAATGAAAGAAAAATTGCGGGTGTTTATATTCGTGTTTCAACAGAAGATCAAGCAAGAGAAGGATTCTCACTTGGAGAACAAGAAGAAAAATTATTAGCATTATGTAAGTTTAAAGATTTAGAAGTTTATAAGGTCTACAAAGATGCAGGAATATCTGCTAAAGATATGGAACATAGACCACAATTTCAAGAAATGCTAAAAGATATGAAAAATGGAAAAATTAATTATATTGTTGCTTATAAACTTGATAGAATTACTCGTTCAGTTCGTGATTTAGAAGAATTAATATCTGTTTTAGAGCAATATAATTGCTTTCTACTATGTGATAGAGATGATGTTAATACATCTACTGCGAATGGTAGATTCTTTGTAAGAATGCTTACAGTTTTATCTCAATTAGAAATTGAAATAGTTAGTGAAAGAACTAAATTTGGATTAAATGGAGCCATAAAATCAGGGCATATTCCAGGACAACGACCATTTGGATATAAAAGTGCTGATGATAAAAAAATGATTATTGATAATGCTACTAGACCATATGTAGAAAAGATATTTGATATGTATTTAGAAGGAAAAAGTTTTCAGCAAATTGCCAATTATTTTGAAGAAAATAATATCTATCCTAATAAGAAATGGAAGGATACTACTATTCAAAAAATAATTGATAATAAAATTTATATGGGAGATTATGAACAATATAAGCGAATTGGAAAACAAGAAAATTTAGAACCTATTGTTTATATGAATGTTGTAGAACCTATTATCTCTCGTGCTAAATGGGAAGAATGTCAAAGACAAAAAGAAAGAAATCAAAGAACTTATACTAGAGATAGGATTTATACTTTCTTTCAAAGATTAAAATGTCCAAATTGTAGTCGCATTATGAAGTGTAAAGGTTCTGGTGGTGCCAAAAGAAAGTATATGTATTACACTTGTGAACATTGTCATATTAACTTCAATGAAAATTATGTCGAACTATTATTAAAAGATTTTATTTACGATTTATTAGAATATGATATGGCCGTTAAAAAGTTTTTCTTACCAGTTTTAGAAGATAAATCTAATAATATTGATACAAGCACTATTGATAAAGAGATTCGAGAATTGCAAAAACAAAGAGATAGAATTAAGCAAGCATATATAAAAGGTATTGTTGAAATTGATGATTTTAAAGAAGATTATAAACTTATCGAAGATAAACTTGCTAATCTTGAAACAAAAAAACTAGAGTTAATTAATTTAGAAAATTTTAATTATTCACCACACGAATTACTTGCAGAAAGAGATTTAGAAAAAGAAAAAATGATAAGACTTGATACTTTAAATTCATTATTAAAATCAAAATGGAATGTTATGGATAAGTCTGAAAAACAAGAATTTATTTCTAAATTTATTGATACTATCGAAATAAAGAAAGATAATAAAGGAAATTTAATTCTTGAAAAAATTAATTTTAGAAATGGATTTGTTAATCAATTATTAAAGTTTTATGATGTAGGAATATTTGATGTTGCAGTACCTGTTATGATTAATAATGAAGAAAATTATATTAAAGGTAGCAGAATGAATGAAGAACAACTAAATAAATATTTATCTAAAATGAATGAACATTTTGAAACATCTTTTTATGAAATGTATGAAAATGTTGATACTGAAACTGATGAAATAACTTTTGAATATCAACCAAAAATTGATGAAAAAATTATAAGATTTGTAGCATTAACTAATACAAATGGTTTTCCAATATCAAAAGAAAATATTAAAGACAGATATGGAATTGTAAGTTATAAACCAAATAAATTATTAGAAAATTAGAAAGGAATTGATTAAATTATGAATATTAAATATATACAAGTAGGAGATTATTTATTACCAAACTTAATAATAAAAAAAGAAACTTTTCAGCAAATTGGAAAGTACGGTTATTTAAGATTAAATTATATTAAGAAATATAAAAAAGGATTATATCAATCATTATTAATGAAAAACGAATTAACAAAACATCTTCTTTCAGTCAGTAATGAATGTGAAGAAAGATTAAATGAATTAATGGATAATTATATTAAAATTGATGAAAGACTATCTGAAAAAAATAAGGAAATAAATCAAATTGAATGGGTAAAATTGATGAATAATTACAAAAATATGGCTGAAGAAATTATATTAAAGGAGTTAATCTATGTTTGATATTATTTATAAGCAAGCAACGGATTTATACTCCCACCATATAAATCCACTTTTTAGAAAGGATAAACCTTTGTATGGCAACAACTTCAATTTGGAGTATTAAAAATAATTTAAAACAATCTATAAATTATATCATCAACCCAAAGAAAACAATTAATAAAGATTATGGTAAAGACACTTATAATTATCTTGAACTTAACGATAACGAGTATAATTTTAAACAAGAAAAAGTATGTTATGTTAGTTGCATAAATTGTTCTGAAAATAATCCTTATGATGATATGAAGTTTACAAAAGAACAATATGGAAAAATAGATGGTATCCTTGCTTTTCACGGTTATCAGTCTTTTAAAGAAGGAGAAGTAACTGCTAATATTGCACACGAAATTGGAGTTAAGTTTGCAGAAGAAATGTTTGGAGATTATGAAGTGGTTGTTGCTACCCATCAAAATACTAATCATATACACAATCATTTTATACTGAACTCCGTTTCATTTAAAACTGGAAAGAAATATAATAACAATAGAACTAATTTAGCAAAATTAAGACAAATATCAGATTCAATTTGTGCAGAATATGGATTAAGTGTTCTTGAAGAAGATGTTGGTTATAAAAATACCTGTAAATATAAAATTTTAAATAATGATTATTATAAAATAATGAAAGAAGATTTAGATAATGTCATAAGTTATTCAGTTACTCTTAAACAAGTTATAGAACGACTTAAAAAAATAGATTATCAGGTATATTCTCGTAATGGTATAATAACTATTTATAAAGATGGATATGATAAAGTTAGAATAGAAAAAGCATTTGGTAATGATTATTCAATAGATAGTATAAATAAGCGATTATATTCATCCAGACAAATTATATTTAAACCTTTAACACAAAGAATTATCTTTGAAGAATATTCTAAAACTGATAAACATCATAAAGGTATATATGGCTTATATTTATATTATTGTTATTTATTAAAAGTCTTTCCAGAAAAGCATCCTAAACAATATTTACCTTATTCAATTAGACAGGATATAAAAAAGATGAATCAAATATCTGAAGAAACAAGATTTATGGTAAAAAATAATATTGAAACTATTGATGATTTAAAAGCATTTTCTAAAAATAATTATCAAGAATATAGTTTACTAATGAGTAAAAGAGAAAATCTTTGGAAACAATATCATAGAGCAAAAAATGAAGAGGATAAATCTAAAATACTCACTGAAATAAATAATATTCAACCATTAATTAAAGAACTTCGCAAACTGAAAAATTATTGCAATAATATTGAAGAACGTTCTAAAATTATACAAAATAATATTAATAATTTCGATAAAGATTTAAACAAAGAAAAAGACAATTCTAGGTGTTTATAACATGATTGTCTTTTTTATTTATACATCAATTAATTTTATTTCTGAATTTTGAGTAATTAAGTTGTAAACTTGTTCCATATCAATAAATTTGGATTTTATATTTTCAGCAAGAATTAATAAGTTTACTACATTTAAAGCCCCACCATTAATTTTGGTAGATTGTGCAATATTTTCTAATTTTTCTTCAAATTGGCCGTTAAATTCACTTGATACAAATAGGAAACTAAATTTATTTAATAAATCGGGAAAATTATTCCACCATTTGTTTGAATTTATTTTTACATCTCTTTTATTGTTTTCCTCCACATATCTTCTCATTTCATCAGCCTGTGAAATTGGTAATGAATATCCTTTAGAGTATGCTTTAGTATCAATAATAGTTCCATAGTTTTCCTTTAAATTTTCGGTATAGATTATTCCGTCAGGTTTTCTTCCACCACCTAGATGAATGCCTTTATAACCACATTCTGAAACAAATAGGTCAACAACTTCCATTTCAAATTGTCTATTTGATTTTGGATCATATGCTAAATCAATTAAATTAAGATAATTGTGAGATATATTTTCAAGCATGTCTCTACAAAAATCTTTTAACCTTAATGTATCGCTTTTGCCACTTCCAATAGAGTTAATAGGAATAACTAAATTTTGAATATCATCATTTAATATGAAACCATTACTAGATTCTTTAACAAATAATCCTATATTTTGTAAACCAATTAGATCATCCCTAATTGTTTCAATAGACTCTTCAAATTCTACTTCTTTTAATTTTTCTTGTAGTTTTGTTAAAGAGAGTGGAGAATTAGAATCCGATAAAAATTTTATCAAATATGCGCGCCTATTTCTTATATAATATCTATCAGTTGCTTTAGTACATAGCATTTCCCAAAACACATTTTTTGGGAGCCTTGAAACTTTATTAATCCCTTGCAATTTTCTATAAGCTTTTAATCCATCAGGTGTAATTAAATATGCTTGTCCTAGTTTTTCTGTGTATTCTTTGTTACCAACTATAACTTTATATTCTTTTTCAACTTGTCTAACTAATCCTAATTTTTGAAGCCATTTACATATTTGTCTAGCATATTTGTCTGATGAACCATCCCAATCAGATTTCATTTTATTCTTTTCTTTCAAATCATCTGTCATAGCAAGAGATGTAAGTAATATGTTTTGAGGTAGCGAGGTAAAACCTTCATCTCCTACAAAACCTAGTTTACTACCAATTTCAAATTTTGATAAATGTTCTCCATTTGATAAAAGTTGTAAAATTCTTGAAACTGGTGGATATTTTAAAATAGCATTTAATAAACATTCTTTTTCTTCGTTAGAATTATTTTCAGTCTTTGAATATGCTAATCCATCTTCAGTAATTTCAAAGGTATCATCTTCACCGTTATATTTTATAAATCCACACAAATGAGCCCATCTTAAAAAACTATCAGAAGCCCAATCCGTTATATAAGGTTTTACTTGACCACAAACTGAAGCTTGTATAATTGAATTACATTGAGAATTTTTACGAGGAATTGAGTGTGTTCCAACAAGATCTGCATATGTAATTTTTAAAGGTTTAGATTTTAAAATTGTTTGAAATTTTTCTACTAAATTTCTATCATCAACAAGCATTGGTAATCTAGCAATAATTAAGTTCTCATGAAATTTAGATTTATTATCAAAAATTTGAACAACATTTTTTAAACTGTTGAAATCTGAAGCATCTTGTGACCATCCAAATGATCTTTTTGATGAATATTTTGTTGATAATTCTATATTACTCATTTTCTACCTCCCCATAATTTGTAATTAAAACTTCAATTGTATCATTTTTATTTTTTCTTCTATAATTAGAATTATTAAATGTATTTTCTATTATATAAACATTATATTTTTTTGACCACTCAGTTAAAACTTCGTTTTTCCTATTATTAGCGATTAGTACATTTGATAATGCAAATTTTATTTTCCTAGAATTTAAGTTATCTAATATATTTAATAATTGTTTTTCATCATCAACTGTCCAATCTTTTACACCTCTATTGCCGTCATTATAACTACCAGTCGTAATTAAATATGGTGGATCACAATAAACGAAATCATCTTCTCCCAATTTAGAAAAATCAAAATCTACAAATTTTTCTTTTGAAATTTTTATGTTAATATTGTTTATTTTATCAACAAATTGTTTTAAATTTTTCTTTGTATTTTGATTATAGCAACTTCTATTTTTTCCAAATGGTGTATTATATTTCATATTTTGATTAAATCTTATTTGATAATTAAAACTATACAAAATTAAAGTGTAAAAATCTAAAACTCTTTCATCAATATTTTCATATATATAATGATTATATTTGTTTCTTAATTTTAAAAATGCTTCTGAATTTTCTTTATTCAAATTATTAAAATTAATATTATCTTCAAGTTTATCAATCACTTCATTAGCTGTATTATCAGAAAAGTAATTCATTAATTCACATAATGGCTCAATTACATCATTATAAATTACGGTTTCAGCATCAACATTAATTCCTACATTAAATCCACCACCAAATAAATCAACAAATGTATTTATTTTTTTAGGAAATTTGGGAATTATTTGATTTAATATTTTATATTTACCACCAACATAATTTAATGGAGATTTTATATATACCTCACTCATCTTAATCACCATTTATCCTTTTTATAGAGGAATTAAAATATTTTTCATCTAATTCAAAACCAATATAATTTCTATTAGTTTTAATGGCACTAATTGCGGTTGTTCCTGACCCCATAAAAGGGTCTAAAATCAAATCGTCTTTATTACTATGTATTTTTATTAGATATTCTATTAATTTTAACGGTTTTTGCGTTGGATGATATCTTTTGCAACCACCACCACTTTCAGATGGAATGGAAATAACACTGCTTTCATATTTAGCGTTTTGTCTGTTATACGTCCATTTTCCAGGTTTTACAAACCAAATAATCATTTCTATATCTGGAACATACCTTCTATCTCTATTTCTAGGCATTGGATTAGTCTTTTTCCAAATTAATGTATCTTTATAAACAAAACCTAAATTTTGTGCATAATTAATAATTTCTGTCGCTTTTTTAAAGTCATTAAAAACTAATAAAGAACCACCTTTATTTAATAATTCATAAGATTTTTTTATCCAAGGTTTATTATTAAATTCCTTATCCCATTCGCCAAAATCAGTTCCTTTTCTAGGATTTTTTCTATCTTTCATTGTATGAAATTGAGATTTCTTTGATATTACGTATGGAGGGTCTGCAATAATTAAATCAACTTTTAAGTTTTCTTTAATCATTTTATTCATACCTTTGTTACAATCGATATTATAAATATTATTGATTTTCATCATTACACCTCCCAAACAAGAACATTATAACTAATAAAATTATACTATAAAACCGCTAATTATTCTAGATTTTCCCAAATATTTATAAAAAAAGATGGTAAAAGTGATATAATATTATGCAAACAACTTTTGGGCGGTGATAGTATGAAATTCGAGTTTTTTAATTATGAAACAAAGAAAAAAATTAACTTTGAAACAGAAAAACATTTAATAGCAATATATGGTAAAAATGGTAGTGGTAAAACGACATTTAGTAGAATTAATTTATTTGATAGTAAATATGTATTTAACGAGGATTTTATATATTCTAATGTTTTTAATGTATCAGAAAAAGGATTTACTCAAACATCCATAACTAAAGAAAATTTTTCTGGTTTATGGTTAGGAGAAAATATTGTTAAAATTAGACAAGAAATTTCAAAAATTAGAGAACAGGAAAAAGAAATAAAGGAAAATTATCAGCAAATAGCAAGTAAATATGTAAAATTTTTTTCTGAACAAGGTATCCCATTTAATTACGAGCAAAAAACAAAAGAAATTAAAAATGATAACTTCAATTTAACTGATGAAGATATTACTGTTCAAGCAAGCAAGTACATTGCTTCTTACACATTTAAGACAGATATCAAAAATAAAACTGAACTAAAAGAAAAAATTAATTATTTAAAGAAAAATGATATATATAATAATTTGATTTTAAAAATACAAAATAATAAATTATTAAGTGAATTACTATTAAAAGAGAAAAATAATTATGTTACTATTTTAAATAAGAGAATTGATATACTAAAAAAGAACCAAGAAATAATAAAGAAAACAGAAAATATATTTAAAGAAGATGAAATAACTGATGATATTAAAATAAAAGTACATGAATGGTATTTAATACACGAAAATAAAGATCATTGCATTTTTTGCGGAAATAAAAATATAAATGATTCGTTAGAAAAGTGGAAAACAGTATTTACTAATACAAATATAATAGAAAAACAAGATATTATTAAAGATTTGGATAATATAATAGATGATTGTACTAAAATTGTAAATGAAAAAATATACAAATCAGTAGATGAAGAAATAATTGATTACATAAATACTATAACTGAAAAAATTAAAATAGCAAAATCTATGATTGAAATAGGAATTTATGAAAATATTAATTTTGATTTAAATATAAAAAATATTAAAATAATAGAGATAAGGGAGTTAACAAATAATATTATTAATTATTCCATGAATCTATCAATTAATAGTATAGAATTTTATTATAATGCCCAATTATATAACGAGAATTTAAGAAAAACTAAAACTAATGAATTAGATAAATTAATGGATACTGAGGGAGAAATAATTGCTAGAAATATTAATGATATATTTAAGAATTTAGGGTTAAACAAAAATATAAATATTACTGTTGATAAACACTCTGTTCCACATAAATTTGCTTATAGTATTACAAATCATAAGGATGTCAATGAGTTGAGTGATGGTCAAAAGCATAAATTAGCACTTGCGATTTTTATAAATTCTATAATAAATGATGATTTAACAAATAAGGTAATTGTTATAGACGATCCTGTTGTTTCATTAGATATTTCAAGTTATATATTGTTTAAACAATTTCTTGTTTCAGAATTAATAAAAGAAAAATTTAAGGATTCAACTAAACTAATATTGTTAACACATGACATTACTTATCTTTACATTCAACTTTCAAATATTTTTAATGATAATAATATGAAAAATGATACTTGTGTGTATAAGTTATCTAGTGACAAAATTTCTGAAATACCAATTGATTATATTAAAACTGATGATATATCATTATTTAAATTAGCACTTTCAAAATGTTCAAATATTCAAGAATTAAAAAGTTTAAATGTAATAACTAATAAAATTTTTAGAATAATTATTGATATACGATTAAGATTTTATGGAATATCTGATACTTCTGAAGTTGGTCATCAATTACTACCTATTGATAATGACAAAAAAGAACTGCTACAAACATACAGCAATCATTTATCTAAAGTATCGAGACAAAATAATCCGATATTATGTGATATATATAATAGTATTTTATACATTAAAAACACTGCCGAATTATTTGGAATTAATGATTTTATTAGCAATAAAGAACTAAATAACATAAAAAATATTATTAGCAACAACATAAATGGAAATATTAGTGATGATATTTTCAATGTAATTAATTCAATAAGCAGTTTCTTAAAGAAAACAACAAATAAAGAAATGAAAGGATATGTAGAACATACACGTGTTTCTTATACAAGAAATTTAATAGGTTTAAGTTTAGATGACTTTTTTGAATAATGTCTATTGATTTTTAAATGTTTATCATATATAATTTATTTAGTTGATTTAATCCATCTTGGGAGTGTAATTTTTCTTATACGTGTATAGTTAAGGCTCCATTTAAAAATAACTTACGAACTTTTTATTGTTCGTAAGTTTTTATTTTATATAAATAATTATTAAAAAATAGGTAAAAATCATAAAAGTAATTTACTTTTTTTCATCTAAAATATTTTTAATGATTATCATATAAATCTTTAAATATTAATTTATCAACAGGTGAAATTGTCACTTTCAAATTACTATATTCTAGCCACTTTATTTCTTCAATTTCTGAAGCCGGTTTTAAAATTTCTTCAAAGTCAGCTATATAACAAGGCATTTTAACTATAACACCTCTGTCTTGACATGTACTTGTGCTTTAAAAACTCATAACATTTGATTGTATCTTTTAATATATCTATAGTTAATTCTTCCATACATTCTCCAATTAAGTTTCTTCATCAGTTTCAGTCCTTTCTATTTTTTCGCCTGGTATATAATAAGGATTTTTTTCTTTTGATAAAATACTTAATATCTTACCATTTTTTAAATATATAAAAACTATTTTATCTATTTCTTTCATTGTCACCTTCTACTCTTTGATGCTTTCAATAAATACGTTCTAAAAAGTCAATAAACTTATTACGGTTTTTAACTTAAAATACAAACTAAATTATTTATTTTTACCATTTATTTTAGGAATCTCTATTATACTACTCATTGCTTGACACATATTATATTTACTTAAATTGCCATCTCTTTTTAAAGTTTGGAAAATATCGACTAATTCTTCTTTATAAATTTTAATTAGATTATATATTTCATTACAACCATTATTTTGTTCAACTTGTTGCAATAATTCATTTCTAGACATTCCTACATAAGACATTAATGAATGAAAAGCTATATAATTTTTATCAGTTTCTGATAAATTACTTTTATATTTCATAATATCTATATAATATATTGGCAAATTCATTTCTGAAGAAAGCATTATAGCATCTTGATAATCGATATTTAAATCACTTTCTCCCAGTCCTATAACCACTATTGCACAAGGTTTAGCATTAACAAGCACCTCATTATAGCAACTAGATGAATATATATCTTCACCATTTTTAATTGCCCTTGCTTTACCAATTTTTTCTAAAGCTTGTGGTGTAACGAGAATAGTTCCTTTTTCTTTATTAACTGATCCTTCTCCAAAAACATTAGAACCAAGATCATATGCACTAGCCATAATTATGTCTGAATTACTTGGATAAATAAATCCAATTTTTCTAGTTTCATCCCCATAAGTTGCTATAAAATTAGAACTAATCATACTGCATGAGGATTGATTAGGACGATTTATTAACCGTATAGCGCCATCTCTTAAAGTACCACCCGAAATATTTGAAAATAAAAATCTAAAATTATTATTTTCATTTATTTCATTTGTCAATGACCTTGCCCAAATAGAATTTATAATTTCTTTATATTTTAATTCAAGTATTTTAATATTTGCAATACCCATATTCAGACTTATACAATCAACTATTATACTATTTATTTGATTATCACCAATTAAGGCTCTATATTCAGTATTAGTAATCAAAGATTTTAAAGATTCAACTGCAAGATATAATCCTTCTTTACCTTGAATTCCTTCATAATTGTTTTTTATAAAATCAACATCGACAATTTTACTTAAAACACTATTATATAAATTTATAATACGATTAAATTTGGTAATTATTTCATTATCACTTAAATCAATACCATCGATTTCATTTTTTAAATTTTCCAATTCAGGAATGCTATTAATTACAATACTTTCAAAACCATATTTTAATCTAATAATTCCAATTAAAGCTACTAACCTATCATAAAGCAATTTTAAATTTGTATCGGAAGCATTTTTTATTGCATTTTCAATAGAATATATATAGTCCATGTCTTTATCTAAATTTTCATTACTATTATATTTCCATGTTTCTTTTTCAAAATTAAAAATTAAATCTAACAAATCTTTTTTCAACATTATTATGCACTTCCTTTTTAATATAAATTACACTATTTTAAAACTTCAATTAAAATTTTACTTAAAGCACTACTTCCTTTATCACTTAAATGCAATCCATCTAATATTAAATAATTTTTATTATCTTTAATTTGTTCATAAAAGTTTATAATTTCTACATTTTCATTATTTAAGTCGCCCAATTTATTCATTGTACTTTCCTTTGTTACTACAATATATACTTGCCTATCCTGACATAATTCTATTAATTTTTGATAATCTTTTAAACTTAAATTAATAGTTTCAAAAGATAAAACCACTTTATTTCCTAAATTGTTATTTTTTATTGCTTCACTTAATAAATTATATATTTTATCAAAATCAAAGTCATTATCTAAAACAAATTGAACATTAGGCACACTATCTTCAATTTCATCTAAAGCATTTACTAAAATATCATCACTATAAAAATTAATTTTATTATTAACATAATTATTAGTAATTTCTTCTTTTTTATTATTATATTTTTCTAAATATAATTGATATATAGCATCATAAATTACTTTGGTATATGCTTTTCTTCCAGGAATGGTTAGATGAATTCCATCAGCATAAAAGTATTCATCATGTCCTTCAGAAATTTTATTCCAATCAATAACATGAACATTTTCATATTTTATTGACAAATCTTGCAATTTTTGATTAACATGAACATTTTCATCATTAGTAACATTAACCCAAAATATGTCTCTATCTCCCGCAGATTTAATTATTTCATCTTTACAAGATGAAGAACAATCACCATTAGCACCTAAATTTAGGACGATTACATCTCCAAGCATATTTTTATTATTTAAGTCATTTAAAATATCTATTGCAGTTTTCATTGCTCTAGAAACTTTAGCATCAAAATAACCATTAGGAAATTGATCATATAAATTATTTACGGCCCCAAGCATAACAGAATCTCCGATTCCAACAACAGATAAATTACTTACAGTTGAATCTAAATTATTTAAAATTTCATCTATTTCACCAATATTCATTACATACTCTTCATGTTGATCTTTAACCTTTTGTTCATATTCTTTTTGTTTTTCTTCCATAGTTTTTTCATTTTTATTTAATAATTCTTCTAATTGTTGCATTTGTTTAATATATTCTCTTGCTTTTTCAAATTTATAAAAACCAAACATTGAAATTATAATAAAAATTACTAATAATATAACTTTAAATATATTTTTTCTTTCTTTATCAAACTTTAAACTAAAATTAAGTAAATAAGATAATACTAACGTAATAATAACAATAATTATTACTTTTAAAATATTATTTATATAAACATATTGAAATAAATATATTACTGGATATTGAATTAAATATATTTCATAACTAATATTTGCTAAAGATTTTACAATTTTATCAAATACATTTAATTTTTTATTTATTAAAATTACTACATTAATTAATAAACATGTAATTAAACTTACTACAATCATACTTATAGCAAAATATGGTGAATTAGAATCAATAAAAATAAATAAAACTAATAATATTAAAATACAAATTCCAAATATTATTTTATATAATAAAGCTTTTTTATCTTTTAATAATGGTTTGTAATATGAATGGATTACTCCTAAAGCTAAACCAAAAAACAAGGAAAACAATCTACTAAAAGTTCCATAATAAACACTCATCATATCTTGATTTTTACTAGCAACATAAAAATACACACCAAAAATAATTGCTAAAGCTAAAGAAATAAACAAAGGAATAGATTTTTTTATTTTTTTACCTATTTTTCTTAAGCCGATATAAATAAAAGGAAATATCAAATAAAATTGAAAAAGAATAGAAATATACCATAAATGAATAAAAGGTGAATTTAACTGTTTTGTAAAATAATCTAAATTAGCATGTAATTGCCAAAAATTATTATAACCAAATAAAATCGAAATAGTTTCTGGTCTTAAATTTACCCAATGAACATTTGGAATTAAGGATACTACGGCGATAGTTACAAAAACAAATAATAATAAAGGAATATAAACTTTTTTTAATTTTTTACCAAAATAGGATTTAACTGAAAAATATTTTTCACTAAATGCAGATTTCCAAGCAAGATATCCACTTAAAACAAAAAACATGCATACTGCAAGATATCCACCTTTTAAAAGTCCTAAATGATATAAAAATATAGCAATACATGCTATAACCCTAATATAATCAATACCTGTACAATACTTCTTATCTTTCATACTAACACCCTAATTGCTATTATGAAACTATAATATCATAATAAATTTCATTTGACAACCATTTGGGAAAAAAAATAATATACAAGTTTTTATAATATAATCCAAAATCCGTTCTTTTTACCATTTTTTCTAGTAATTAACCCTTTATTTTGCATTTCAGTCATTCTTGTTTTTACTGTTCTTAAAGATTTATTAATAATCCCCGCAATTTCTTCTTGAGTAATCGAAGGATTGTTTTTTATTATATTAATAATAGCTTGTTCTTCTAAAGTATACTTGATATTTTCATTATTTTCTTCTGTTTGATTTTTATAATCAACATGAGTATATCTATTTTTTAGTTCATAATTGGTATCCGTTAAAAGATTATAAAAGAATTTTTCTAAAAATGATATATCTTCAAATACATTTTTTTCATAATTTTTATAATTAGCTCTAACTAATGAATTTCTAAAATACCATGAATGTTTAGCAAAAGCATCATCATTAATATCAAAACCAAATGTTTTTAAATATTTAATAATAAATACTGCAACAGAGCGAGTATTACCTTCACAAAAAGGATGAATTTGCCATATGTTAGAAGTAAATTTACATAAATGTTTTATCGCTTCATCGAGAGTTTTATCTTTATATGAATATTCTTTTTCCTCATCAAAATCATATTTTAAAGCTGCTTCAATTGTTTCAAAAGATGCATAAGTAACTGTATCACCATTTAAAACCCATTCGTTTTTTATAAAGTTATAATCTCTTATTTTTCCAGCATCCTTAAAGATTCCTGAAAATAATCTTTTGTGAATATTAATTAATTCAGTTGGATTAAATGTAAAAGATTTTTCACTTAATAATTCGATAATTCTTACAGAAACTTTATCGGCTTCTTCACTAGCCTCTTCAAGTGTTCTATTATCTAATACTTTATAATATTGATTAATTCTTTTTTCTGCTTCTTTTAAATCAATATTACCTTCAATATGTTCTTTGGCGGTTTCAATTAAATATTTCGATGGTTTTAATCCATCAACATCTTGAAGGCCAATAGCAATTTCCCAATTTTTAGCTTTCTCTACAGTATTATCTTCAGAACTTTTTATATATTCTGATAATTCTAAATTCCATTTTTCTTTTTCCATTTCAATACCTCTTACTACTATATTATATCATTAATTTTATTATAAAACAATTTAAAGTGCAAAATTTGCACTTTAAATTTAAATAATTGCACTTTAAATTAGATATTATCATTTCTAATAGTTTCAATGATATTTTGTTTATTTATTTTCTTAACAGAGAAATGCATTATTATACTTATTAGTAAGAACACTACAATACTAGCTATAATAATAGACTCCCAAGGTATAATGTAACCTAAATCATTGCCGACTTCAAAAGCTTTATAAATTAGAATTGAACCAATTATACCTAAAGGTATACCAATAACTAATGATTTAGTTCCATAAAATAAACTTTCTATTTTTTATCCACCTTAATTATACCATGGCAAAAAAAAAGTAAAATTTTGTTCTTAAATTTAAATTACTTTACTTAAGTTTTTTACACTAATTTAAATTATTTTTTTCTAAATATTCATTTAAATAATTTATCCAATCTATTGCCCCTTCTTCTTCAAATAAGATATATAAAAAATTAACAATAAATTGATATCTTTTATTTGCTTCTTTTTTTCCTTCAGAAGTTAACATTAAATGCTTTAATTTTAAAACTTTTTCAAATATATGACAAACACTATTAGAACAATTATGCTTATATTCTTCACTAGTAATATTTATATTAGGAAATACATTTTTATCAAAAAAAGGTTGATTATATTTTTTACTATAATTATAAGTTCTTAATATACCATTAACTCCCAAAAGATCACACATATCAGCATCAGATACAATTTTACTTTCTATAGTGCAAGGAACTATACCTTGCATTCTTTTACTAAAACCTATCTCCGATAGACCTTTTAAAACTTGTTTTTCATAATTCTTACTTATTTTATATTTATGCAATATTTTTTTAGCATTAGTTAAATTATTTGCATTATACCCACCAAAAAGTTTATAATCATCAATATCATGTAATAAAGCAATTAATGCAACTATATCACTATTAACATCATAATTCTTCTGAAATTTCATTGCTAAATTAAGTACTCTATTTATATGATTAATATCATGACCAGTATCATCATTTTTTAAGATTTCAAATACTTCATTTTTTACTTTTTCTAAATCAATTTTATTCAAATTAATTCCACCTTTTTAATTATCATATATCTTACATATTATATCTTTATTAATTAAATTTTTAAATTTAATAGCATCTTCTCTTGAACCAACAATTACTCCATAATGAATTGGCACAACCATTTTTGGTTTAATTTCATTTATTAACTCTGCAGCTTCTAAATAATTCATTGTATAAGTTCCTCCGATAGGAACAAATGCAACATCACATAAAACACTACTATTTTCAGGTGTTTTATCAGTATCACCAGCAATATAATAAGTAAAATTATTTATATTGATAATATAACCTATCCAATCATAACTTCTTAAATGAAAATTTTTATTTGTGTTATATGCAGGAATAGTATTAAAAGTTATATTTAATACTTCATATTGTTTGTTAGGTTTTACCATGATAACATTATTTATTTTAAATCCTAAATTTAAAACACTTTCTTCTAAATCATAAGGTATTACGATAAAACTATCATCTTTCATTACTTTTTTAATATCTTCTTCCGAATAATGATCATAATGATTATGGGTAATAAAGATTATATCAGCATCATTATAAAATTTATCTATTTTAAATGGATCAAAATAAATAACTAAATTATCACAAATTTTAATACAACTATGTTTTACAAATTTTACATTATCTAACATTATTAATTCTTCCCTTCTAAATATTTACTAATTCTTTCTGCTGCGTCAATCCCTGATCTAGCAGCAAATGCAACAGTACTTTTAATACCTGCAACATCTCCACCTACAAATACTTTTTCATCACTGGTTTGAAAATTATTAATTTTAATTTTACCATTATCTAGTAAATCTAAATTTAAAGAATTAACTAAATTTAAATTAGGCATAGAACCTATTGCCTTAATAACATAATCACAATTTATTTCATAATTACTATTTATAATACTTTTAATACCTACATTATCACCATCATTAACTAATTCATTTTTAATTAATTCGATGCTTTCTACTTTATCAGTACCTTTTATTGCAACAATACTACTTAAAAAAATGAATTTAACTCCTTCACTTTTTGCATTTTCGATTTCACTTTTTAAAGCTGGAGCATTATTTTCATCTCTACGATATATTACATATACTTTGCTCGCATTCATTCTTATAATTGTTCTTGATAAATCCATTGCAACATTTCCACAACCATATATTACAACTTTTTTATTATTAAAATCTGGATAGTTCTTATGCTCTAATAATTCATTTCCCCCATATACACCATTTAAATTTTCTCCTGAAATATTTAATTTTTTAGAAATATTAGTACCTATTCCTAAGAATATAGCATCATAATTATTTTTTAAATCATCTAAAGTAAAATCTATACCTAAACATTTATTATATTTTACTTCTATACCCATATTTAAAATATTATTTATTGTTTGTTTCAAAATATTTTTATCTAATCTAAAATCAGGTATACCATATGAAAGTAATCCACCTAAAGAGTTATATTTTTCAAAAATAGTAACTTTATAACCTTTTTTTCTTAAAAAAGCCGCACAGGAAAGTCCTGATGGTCCACCTCCAACTACAGCAACCTTTTTATCTTTATCAACAATATTACTTTTTATTGACCAATTATTTTCAATTGCTTGATCCCCAATAAAAGCTTCTAACATACCAATTTTCACCGATCTTGAAGCAATTTTCTTAACACATTTTCCTTCACATTGATTTTCATGAGGACAAATTCGTCCACAAACTGATGGCAATACTGTAGTTTTCAACAATAAATCATAAGCATCTTTATATTTCTTTTCTCTTATTAAATCTATAAATCCTTCAGTGTCATTATTTAATGGACACCCTTCTTGACAGGGCTTAGCTAAACAATGGATGCAAAAGTTTGCTTCATTTAAAATTTCTATTTCTTTATTCATTTTCACCACTTACATTTATCCAATTACTTATAATATCATCAGTATTTAAAACATCGCTTCCCTTAATAACTAAAGCATCCATTATAGTTGCACCTTTACATAGTTCGTTTAAGTCATTAATAGAATTAGCTTGTTTACTTCCTTCATGAGTAACAAAAGGTTTTATAATTTTATCATTAAAATCAAGTCTTTCTAATAATGATACCAAAGGCATAGGAAAAGAACCACACCAAATAGGATATCCAATATAAATAATACCATAATTAGATATATCACTTAAATAATTTTTTAAATCAGGATGAATATCATTACTTTTTTCTATTTGAGCAACCTTACAACATTCTCTATAATCATCAGGATAATCTTTTATTGTTTCTACTTTAAAAACTTGAGCATTAGTTAACTGTGCAATTTTTAAAGCAACAACTTCGGTATTACCAACTTCTAAACTTTTTATTTCGCCATTTACATAATTTTGTCCAGCTTTTGAAAAATATATAACTAAACTTTGCATAATGCCTCCTTATGTTTACAATATTATTTTAACACAATAAAAAAATATATACTATTATTAATAACAATTCTTCTATTTAATAGACAAAATATATATAATTTTGTATAATTATTATGAAAGGAGACTAAATGAAAAAAATACATTATATCATTATCATTTTACTTGGAGCATTTTTATTAAGTGGCTGTGAATCTCAAAAAGAATTTACCATTGATGATTTAACAATTACTTTACCTAAAGAATTTGAACAAAAAGAAATGGATGGCTATCTTGCTTATTTAGAAAATAAAGAAGTTGGTATAACTTTTCTAGAAGAAACTTTTACTGATTTAGAAACAATTGGTTTAAATAAAGATTCAACTTTAGAAGATTATGCTAATGCCGTAAAGGAAAGTAACAATGCTAACTACGAAATAAAAGAAGGAAATAATTATTTATATTTTATTTATGATAATACAGTTGATGAAACTGATTATCATTATATGAGTAATGTATTTAAAAGTGATGATGAATTTTATTTAATAACTTTCTTTTGTTTTAAAGAAGATACTGAGAAATATGAATCTGAATTTATCAAATGGGCAGATTCAATTAAATTAAAAAAATAGTGAGGTACACTATTTTTTTTATTTCAAAAATCCTTTAATAATTGCTTCTTCAGCCTCTTTTTTACTTAATCCCAAAGTCATTAATTTGATTAATTGGTCTCCAGCAATTTTACCGATACTTGCTTCATGAATTAAATTAGCATCTACATTTTTAGCAAAAATTTCTGGAATAGCTAAAACTTTTCCATTATCTTTAATTATAGCATCACAAGATACATGAGCATAACACTTATTATTACCAATAATATTAGATTTAAATTCTTGATATGAATCTTCGGTAGCTATAGATCTCGAAGTTATTTTAGTACTTGCATTTTCACCATTTAATTCAACTAAAAATTCACTTTTCGCATTTTGAGAATTATTAGTAAATATTTTTTCATTAATAGTTAAAGTAGTATTATTATCTAAATAAGCCTTTGTAACTCTTAGTGTATCATCTACTCCTTTAAATTGTGAAGAATCAATAGTCATACTTGAATTAGGTTTCATATATATCTCTGTAACAGGATTTAAAGTCTTTTTACCACTACCTTTACCTTCTCCGTAATGCTTTTCAACATATTTAACTTTGGCATTTTCACTTAAGAAAAAACGATGAATTCCATCATGTTCACTATCTTTATGCAAATCATTATGAATTCCACAACCAGCAAGTATTATTACATTAGCATTTTTTCCAATATAAAAATCATTATAAACAACATCTTTTAAACCACTTTTAGTAATTATTACTGGAATATGCACTATACCAAATTTAGTATCATCCTTTATATAAACATTTATTCCATTTTTATCATTTTTTGTTTCTATATTTATATATGGAGATACTTTTCTATCAACTAATTTCCCATTACTTCTTATATTATAAGCATCACTTTTTTGATAATCACTAGCATCAATAAATTTTAACATTTCTTCTGTTTTATTCATAATTCACCTGCTTACAACATTTTTTATTATCTATTAAATCAACAACATCATTAATATTTCCTTTTTTAACAACTATTCCATCATTTAATAAAATAATTTCATCCGCTATTTGTAAAATTCTTTCTTGATGAGAAATAACTATTGTAATACCTTGATTATTTTTTTCTAAATCTTTAAATATATTATTTAAATTTTGAAAGCTCCATAAATCAATCCCCGCTTCGGGTTCATCAAATATAGCAACTTTAGGATTCCTGGCTATAATACTAGCAATTTCTATTCTTTTTAATTCTCCTCCCGATAATGAATTATCTACAACTCTATCTATATATTCTAAAGCACATAAACCGACTTTTGATAAAATTAAACATGCTTCTTTTTTTGATAAGATTTTCTCACTAGCAAAATTTAATAAATCAAAAACAGTAATTCCTTTAAAAGTAATTGGTTGTTGAAAAGCAAAAGATATTCCAATTTGGGCTCTTTTATTAATATCTTTTTTAGTAATATCTATTCCATTATAAATTATTTTCCCCTTGGTTGGTTTAATAATTCCCATAATTACTTTTGCTAAAGTTGACTTTCCACTACCATTTGGCCCCGTGATACAATAAAACTTTGTTTCATCAAACTTTAAATTAATATTATCTAAAATTTTTTTATTATCTATAATAACTGAAACATTTTGTAATTCTAACATAATTTTCCCTTCTTTAAATGACTATAACTATTATATCCATTCTTATATTTTTAATCAATAATTAATTAAAAAAAGATTATATTTCTATAATCTCATAATCTCTAGAACCAATACCTAATTCTGCTGCTCTTTCAACAGTATGTATTCCATGTAAAGATTCAATTCTTTTTATTAATTTTTCTTTACCGGGATCATTAGAATTATAAATAGTATCTAAACAAGCTTGATCAATAGCAACAGGATCTAAACTTGCCATTATTCCAATATCTTGCATACATGGCAAAGATGCATTACAATCACAATCACAATCAATAGATATATTTTTTAATACATTTATATAAACGATATTACCATTAAAAAGTTTAACCACGCTAGATGCCGCTTCGGCCATTGCTTCTAAAAACTTATCTTGTTCTGGTAGATTATCAAATAATATTTCTTGCTTATCTGTTACACCTGCTGTATGAATTAAAGTTTTTCCAGCACTTGATGCACAGCCAATAGAAAGCTGTTTCAATGAACCACCATAACCACCCATCGCATGACCTTTAAAATGTGATAATACTAATAAAGAATCATAATTAACTAAATTTTTACCAACATAATTTTTCTTTAAAATTTTACCTTCAGGAATATCAAGCTCTAAGTCTGGCCCTTCTTTATCCAATAAATCAAATTTAAAATATTTATCCCATCCATGTTCTTTTATTAAATTAAGATGTTTTTCTGTATTATTCCTAGCACCTTCATATGCTGTATTACATTCTACTACTGTTCCATTTACATAATTTACTAAATCTCGCACAAATTCTGGTTTTAAATAATTCTTATTACCTTTTTCTCCAGAATGTAATTTAACTGCAACATTACCTAATAACTCTTTATCTAATTTATTAAATATTTTTATTAAATTCTCACTACTTATATCTTTTATAAAATATACTTTTGCTTTCATTTTAATCCATCCTTTACTTTATTTTTATTTTCCTTAGTATAACCTTTTAATGCATCTTTTGCTTTATTTACTAAATCTTGATAAAGCTTTCCATATTCCGATTCTTTTTCTTCATCAATTTTTGAAATAGAACCTATATTATATTTATTATTATTAGTCATAATAAATATATTTCTCTCACAAACTTTTTTATTATTCCTTACTTCATATGGATATAACCATTTTATATCATCTATTTTTATTACTAATAACCTAGGTTTATAATTAACAACATAATTATTAGTAACTATAACATGACAATTAGCATAATTATTAAAATCTTTTAATTCTTCTTCTGTAATTAAATTTATTTTTTTCTTTCTTTTTATATATTTAACTATCCATAATATTATTATAACTAATTCTAATAAAAATATAGGAATAAATATATATAACACTTTATGTAAAATATAAGTATTAGTAATAGTAGTATCTAGATAATATATAATATTTTCATCTATATTACTATTTTCTAAATTCATTGATATTAAATAATCTAATGCATAATTCTTTATTTCACTTGGAAGCAATTTTGTTCTTCCTGTAATTAATTCACTATTTGCTTTATCTATTTCAGCATTATAAGTATATTCATGAATACTACTTAGTTCATCAAAAGTCTCATCATCTAATCTAACTACAAATATATTTTCATTTTCATCAAATACTATATAAAATCTTTCTATATCCCCAGAATTATTTAAAGTCGCAAAATAATCTGTTAGTAAATATACATTAACATTTGCTAAAGTATATTCATCATCTACTTTGTCTAAATAAACTGCCTTTTGATTATTTATATAAATGTTTATATAAATAAATACAAATAATGTTAATAAAGTTAAAATTATTAACATAGTAAAAAACAACTTTTTAGTTTTAACTAGTTTTTTAAATTCTTGCATTTATTTCACCAATATAATTATACTAAATTTTATTAAAACAAGTAAACTATTTATTAATTTTATATAAAATCTTCAGTAAAATCAAAATCTTCCCTAGATATATTTTCCATTTGATTTAAATAATAATTATATTCATTTTCTAAATCAGTATTAGCAAAATAAATATATTCCCCATCAACCATCCAATAATCTTGATTAACTTTTAAAAAGGTAAAAAAGTCATGATATAAATCAATAACATTACTTATAAAATTTAAATCAGTATTTATAGCATTTTGATTTTCAAATAGTTCTTCATCTGTACTTAATAAACTATTATAATATTCAACATAAAATTGTGATAAACTTGGATCAAGATAGGAATTAATTACTGTTTTATCTAACAATTTACTAACATTTTCAAATGCTTCAGTTATTTCAATCTTTTTTTCTTCCAAAATATTTAATGAATCATTAAAATTAGGCATATCTACATAAAAATTATCTAAACTAAGAACCATAATCAAATCTAAATCATTACCTAAATCATCTACTCTTCGACAATAAAATAATAAATCACTAAAATATTCTTTTACTGCCTTTTCAACTTTTAAATATTCTCCACTACTTACATAAGTATCTAATAATCTATCTATATTTGCATTATTTATATCATAATCAATTAAATCATTTATTTCATTTATACTATCTTCTAATAATATTTCTTGATATGCGTGTTTAAATACAAATATTGTTCCAATAAATATCAATACTACAAATAAACTTGATAAAGTTAAAATAATTCCTATAGTTAATTTACTAGTTCTCTTTTTCATATTCACCACTATTATAAGTTTATCATATTTTAATAATTTTTAATAGCACTTAATTAGTTAAATTATTTATATTTGTTATTTTTTCTTCTAACTCTTCTATTTTTAATTCTAACTCATATATTTTTTCATCTTTAAGACTATTTTCATTTTCTAATCTCTCTATTTCTTCATTATAATAATCTTCTAATGCATTAATTTCTTCCATATTATTATTTATTATATTTAAATTTTCTTCACTAATATAAATATATATTTTAATTTTACTTAATTCATTATAATTATATATTTTATTATCAACTAAATTACTTTTTAATAACTCAAAATAATTCATTGCTTTATTCCAAGGTACATAAGTATAAATACTTAAATAGTTATTAATAATATCTATATTATAACTAACATAATCTTCATAACTTTCAATATTAACTTTTATTTTATCACCTAAACTATTATCTATTATTACTTCTTTATCATAATAATCAGAAATAGAAAATTTCAAATTGTTATTCATATCAAAAATATATTCATTATTTACAATACTATTATTTATAGGGACTTCATCAATATATTTTATTTTAGTTAATTCAAAAGTAGATATACCACAGCCTATTCCAAATAAAGTTAAACTACTAATAAATATAATAAACATTCTACTAACATGTAATCTACTATTTAATAAAAATCTAATTAATAATTCAATTATAATAGCAAGTATTATTGATAATGCTAAGAGAGTTAAAGATATTCCAATAAAATGTATACCAATAAATTGAACTATTATGCTAAATACTAACATAATAACTGTAAATATAAAAAATAATAATATTGGTATAAGTATTAATAATAAACATATTTTAATAAATATATTAAATAATCTTCCTAAAACACTAAACAATACAAAAGTATGTTTTTCTTCTTTAATTACTTTTTTTTCTGATATTTTTTCTTCATTAGTTATATTATTTTCTATTTTTTCTTCATATTTATTAGTCTCATATTTATCTAAAAATCTAATTTTATAAATATAAATAAATATTGTAATAAATAATATTAAATAAATTGTATTAGATAAAAATAACCAAATACTATTTAAAATATTAAATGCTTTTAAAGAAAAATTTACAAATATATTTTCAATAGAATTATTAATATAATTAAAAGGTATTCTTAATAACAATAATATTAAAAATAAAATAATTAATTCTGTAATACATTTAGCAATTTCTAATTTATTCATTTTTCTAAACATTTCCACACTTCTATTAATCATTTCTAACATAGAGTTAAATATATTACTAAAATTATTCTTTTTCTTTTCTAAAATATTTCGGTCAGTTATATCATCATTAGTTAAATCATCCAACGAAACATTAAATATTTTACAAAGACTTAACAATTTATCCATTTCAGGATATGTAGTACCAGATTCCCATTTAGAAACTGATTGCCTTGAAACATCTAATAAATCTGCAAGTTGTTCTTGCGAATACCCCTTTTCTTTTCTTAACTTTTGTAACTTTTCACAAAATTTCATTTTTTCCACCTCGCCATAAATATATTATAAATAATTATTTTAAACTACCAACTTTAGGTTGTTTTTTGTCAATATTAAGTTGCAATTTGCAACTTGGTTGCCAAATTAGTATATTTTATATTATACAAAAAATTTAAAAATATACAAACTAAATAAAATTAAAACTAAAACAAATATAACATAAATAAATATTTTTATTGTAGTAATAATATTATCTATTATTTCTTTTAATTTATCCATTTTTACTTCACCAAATAAATAATAAAAAAATTAGTAGCTATTTACTACCAATTTTAAGGTTCATTTTGTTAATTTTCAGTTACTTTTTCCCATTTTGCAGTAATTGTAAAACTTTCAGTTACTGGTTTACTAAAATCATATTCTTCATCATCAACATACCAACCAATAAATTCATATCCTTCATATGTAGGATCATCTGGCTTAGTAACTACTTCATTTATCTTAACTTGTTGAGCCTCTATTCCTGGACCTAAATCAACTTCAAATGTTACCGTAAATGTTTGAAAGAATTTTAAATAAAGAAAAACACTTACAACAACTACTATTAGCAATATTCCCCCAAGAATCAATTTTTTGTTATCTACTTTTTCCATTAATTCACCATCCTTACTTCATATTATTTATTACTCTAGCACCATCACTAGCTGCAGTAACTAATTGATAAACATCTTTTTTTATTATATCTCCAATAGCATATACATTTTTAATAGTTGTTTCAAACTTATCATTTACTTTAATATAACCTTCAGCATCTAATAATTTTTTATCAATAAAATCTGTTGCTGGACGATATCCTATATATATAAATACTCCTGCAACTTTAAGTATCTTTTCATTATCTAAAGTAATTGATTCTAACTTATTATCCTTTTCTTGAAAACTTTTTATATTAACATTATAAATTATTTCTATTTTAGGATTACTTTTTACTTCATTAATATACATTTCTTCGCCTTTAAAAGAATCATTACGATTTAATAAGTATATTTTATTAACTATTTTAGATAAATATAAAGATTCTTGTAAAGCACTTGTCCCCGAACCAACTACTGCAATATCTTTATCCTTATAAAAAAATGCATCACACATAGCACAAGTTGATAAGCCATGACCTAATAAATCTCTTTCATTATCCAAACCTAAATATTTAGGTTTTCTTCCCATCGCTAAAATTATTTTTTTAGCTGTATATTCATTACTTGTAGTAATAACTTTTTTTTCTTCACTAGTTAAATCTAAATTTATGACTTCTTCTAAAACATAAGGAATATCCAATGATTTAATTTGTTCAAATAAAGTACTAGCAAAGTCCATTCCTTTAATATTAATTAAACCAGGATAATTGCTAATCATATCAATATTATTTAAA
This sequence comes from uncultured Bacilli bacterium, assembly GCA_944331865.1. Taxonomy (GTDB): domain Bacteria; phylum Bacillota_I; class Bacilli_A; order RF39; family UBA660; genus Onthocola_B. The sequence goes on from CALVIZ010000001.1 coordinate 83,832, forward strand.
AGTCCACCCGGCATTCCTTTATCAATAAGTAAAACTTTTTTATTACTTCTTTTAGCATAAATACCTGCAGTAATGCCTGAAATTCCCATGCCTATAATAATTATATCGTACATAAAACCACCTTAAAACCTTACAGCATTAGATGAATCTTGATTATATAAATCTTCGTAGCGTCCTTTCCTACTAGATATCATCAGCATAAAAAGACCAACAATCATCATTATTACTGAAACAATTTGAGCAACCTTAAAACCACCAAGCATTAAAGAATCAGTACGCATTCCTTCAATTACAAATCGACCTAACCCATACCAAAGCAAATAAATCGATGTTGGTTGAGAAACTTTTATAATTGGTATTCTTCTAACTATTAAAATAATAATTAATCCAAGTAAACACCATAAAGATTCATATAAAAATGTTGGTTCATAATATACACCACCGATATTCATCCCTTCAATAATGAAATTTGGAATATGTAAACTTTGTAAATGTTGTAAAGTAGTTGCTGCTCCATGAGCCTCACTATTAAAGAAATTTCCCCATCTGCCAATTGCTTGAGCTAAAAGTAACGCTGGACAAACAAAATCTAATAATCTAATTAATCTTGCATCATATTTAAAACAATAAATTAAACAAGTTAAAAAACCAAAAAGCAGTCCACCATGAATAGCTAAACCACCTTCCCATATTTTAAATATATCCCAAAAATTTGAATATAAATCTAAATTAAATACAACAAAATATAATCTTGCCCCAATTATACCAAAAATAATTGCCCAAAAACACATATTAAATACAAAGTCTGTTGGATAGTTATGTCTTTTTGCTTCTTTTAAGACCATAATTATACCAAGCAATGCTCCGATTACTATTAAAAATGAATACCATTCAAGTTTAAATTTACCTATTGTTAATATGTATCTATCCATATTGCCTCCCTATGATATATATATTATATCAATAAAATATTATTAATTAAAGCATATTTTTTAAAAATTCACCAGTATAGGAATCTTTACATTTTGCTACATCTTCTGGAGTACCAGTTGTAACAACTTTTCCTCCGAGAGAACCACCATCAGGACCTAAATCAATTATATAATCAGCAACTTTAATTACATCTAAATTATGTTCAATAACTATAACAGTATCACCATTATCAACTATTCTATTTAAAATTACTAATAATTTTTTTATATCATCCGAATGAAGTCCTGTAGTAGGTTCATCTAAAATAAATAGCGATTTACCCGTAGCTTTTTTTTGTAATTCTTTGGCAAGTTTTACTCTTCCAGCTTCTCCTCCAGATAAAGTTGGAGCAGGTTGTCCTAATTTTATATATGAAAGACCAACATCCATCATTACTTTTAATTTATTATATATCTTAGGAACATTTTGAAAAAATTCTATTGCTTCACTAACACGCATGTCTAAAACATCACTTATATTTTTACCTTTATATTTAACTTCCAAAGTTTCTTTATTATATCTTTTTCCTTTACATACATCACAAGGGACATAAACATCAGCTAAAAAATGCATTTCAATTTTTTTAACTCCATCACCCCAACAATTTTCACATCTACCACCTTTTACATTAAATGAAAATCTTCCTTTATCATAGCCTCTAATTTTAGCTTCTTTTGTTGTTGCAAATAAATCTCTAATATCATCAAAAACACCAACATATGTTGCGGGATTACTTCTTGGAGTTCTACCAATAGCATCTTGAGTAATTTGGACTACTTTATCAATATTTTCTAAACCTAAAATTTCTTTGCATTTCCCTGGAACTACTTTAGATCGATATAAATTATTAGCTAATGTTTTATATAAAACTTCATTAATTAAAGAAGATTTACCAGAACCAGATACACCAGTTACTACTATAAATTTATTTAAAGGAATATCAACATTTATATTTTTTAAATTATTTTCTTTTGCTCCTTTAATTGAAATTTTTAAGCCATTACCTTTTCTTCTAGTTTTTGGCACATCTATTTTTTCTATACCAGATAAGTATTTACCAGTTAAACTATTTGGATTTTGCATAACTTCTTGAGGTGTTCCTGCCGCCATGACAAAGCCCCCGTATTCACCAGCTCCCGGTCCAATATCAATCAAATAATCAGCTGCAAGCATAGTATCAGTATCATGTTCGACAACTATTAAAGAATTACCTAAATCACGCATTTCTTTTAAAGAATTTATAAGTTTTTCATTATCTTTTTGATGCAATCCAATACTTGGTTCATCTAATACATATAAAACCCCTGATAATTTTGAACCAATTTGCGTTGCCAATCTTATTCTTTGTGCTTCACCACCAGATAAAGTACCTGCACTACGAGATAAAGTTAAATAAGAAAGACCTACATTATTCAAAAACTCTAATCTTGATATAATTTCTTTTAATATAAGGCCACTAATTTCTTTTTGTTCATTGTTTAATTTTAATTTTGTTAAAAAATCTAATAAATCAACAATTGACATATCCGTTAAATCAATTATATTTTTATTATTTATATATATTGATAAAACTGATTTTTGTAATCTTTTACCTTTACAAACTGGACATTGTGTTTCTATCATATATCCTTGCAACCATTCTCTTATCCAAGTACTTTTTGTTTCTAAATATCTTCTTTCTAATGCTGGAATTATACCTTCAAAACTTCCTTTAGTATTTCTAGTGTTACCATTTTTAGAAATATAATTAAATTCTAAAATTTCATTAGTACCATATAATAAATAATCTAATTTTTCTCTTGGTATATCTTTAAGAGGTAAGTTCATATCGATATTATAATAACGACATACTGTTTCAACTTGTGTATAATAAGTAGTAGCATCCATACTAATAGCACTGATAGCACCATTCATAATAGATTTATTCCAATCTGTAATTAATAAATCTTCACTAATTTTTAATTTAGTACCTAAGCCTTTACACTCTTCACAAGCACCATAAGGAGCATTAAAAGAAAATAATCGTGGTTCAAGTTCAGGTATAGAATAATTACACTTTAAACAAGCATATTTTTCACTCATTAATATTTCTTCATCGTTAACTAAAATAACAACTTTTCCGTCAGCTTTTTTAGTTGAAGTTTCAATCGCTTCAAAAACACGAGATCTTTCTGATTCTTCAATTACTATTTTATCTATAACAATATCAATATTATCTTTAATATTTTTTTCTAAAGTAATTTCCCCATTTAAACTCATTATTTTGCCATTTACTCTTACTTTTGTAAAACCTTCTTTTCTAAGTTCATCAAATAAATCTTTATGTGTTCCCTTTTCACCATGAACTATCGGCGATAAAATACTAACCGTTAAGCCAACATATTCCATAACTTTATTAGTCATTTCTTCAACACTTTGACTAGTAATAGGTATATGATGAGTTGGACAATAAGGTATTCCAATTCTTGCAAATAGCAATCTTAAATAATCATATATTTCAGTAATAGTTCCTACAGTTGAACGGGGATTTTTATTTGTTGATTTTTGATCAATTGAAATAGATGGACTTAATCCTTCAATAGAATCAACATCTGGTTTTTCTGATACTCCAATAAATTGTCTAGCATAAGCTGACAAGCTTTCAACATATCTTCTTTGCCCTTCAGCATAGATAGTATCAAAAGCTAAACTACTTTTACCACTACCAGAAACACCAGTCATTACTACCAATTTATTTTTAGGTATTTCTAAATCTATATTTTTTAAATTATTTTCCCGAGCACCTTTTATAATAATTACATCATTTTTAGGCATATTTTCACTCCTTTTTGCATTAATTATTTTATCACAATTTAATATAATAATACAATTGTTTTTTAGCAAACTATAGTTTGTTTAATATTTACATAATTTAATGTAAACAAAGATATTTTCAATTTGACAAAAAGTACGTTTTATGGTAAAATAATGTCGACTTAACAATAATAGATTTTCTATTGATAAAGGGGGTACATATATGTACGAGGAAGGAAATAAAAAATTAAGTTTAGATTGGAGTTCATTAATAATTAAGCTAATTATATTAGCAGTCGCAGTATTTATTATATGTTTAATAATTACAAAAGTTATAAGTAATAAAAATGAATCATCAAATATGTTAGCAATGACTAATGAAACTTATATCAATCAAATTAACGCTATGAAAGAAGCGGGCTTTGAATATTTTACATTATCAAATTTACCAGAAAAAATAGGTGGAACCAAACAACTAACTTTAGGAGAAATGATTGATCAAAAATTACTAATTGATTTCACCGATAATGGAAAAACTTGTAGTTTAGATAATAGTTATATAAAAGCAACAAAAACAGCTGATGGTAATTATGCATTAAAAGTAAATTTGGATTGTAATGAAAAATCAGATTTCATAGTTACTACAATTGAAGAAGACCAATGTGTAAGTAACAATAATTGTAATACAAATGACGATGTTATTATAGATGATTCAAACGATAGTACATCTAATAATAATTCTAGCAGTTCAAGTAATAGTTCAAGCAGTTCAAGTAGTTCAAGTTCTAGTGGATCAACATCAACAAATACTTCAACAGGTACAACTACAACAGTAAAGGTAAAAACTACTGTTAAAATAAGCATTTCGTGGAGTGCATCAGGAAGTTGTGGAAATTGTATTATTATAAATAACAATAATAATAATAATAACAATAACAATAATAATAATAATCCGGATGAACCAGATATTCCAGACACTCCAGATGAACCAGATATTCCTGATGAACCTGAAGAACCTGAAACAGTACGATATTATAAACATGAAAGATGGACAGAATGGTCAGAAGGATATTCAAGTTCAAGTAATGCAGAAAACAGAAAAACAATTAAAACAACTTATAATTATTGTAAATTAACAACTAAAACATATTACACATCAAGTTATGTAACAGATTATACAAATCCAGGAAGTTATAGCTATGAGTTACAAATAAAAGATATTAATCCAAACGATGTAATATCATCATCTATTAGAATATCAAATGCATCGTATTTTTCAAATACATTAACCGATTACACAAATTATTTAAGTACAAGAGATCAAAACATAGAAATGACTAATAATGATAAAGAAAATAATGCCGAAATGACAAGTCCTAGTGCAATGAAAAATTCAGCATTAAAAAGCAATAATTTTACTTATAGTGTGAGTTCAATATATTTATTAAGTAATAGATATAGAACTCAAATAACAATAAATTATAAAAACCACAGTGGTGTAACACCATATTATGCATCTAATTTAGGATTTTACATATACGATGTTCCAATCAAATTTAATGTAGAATATGCAAATAAAAATGATTGTACAAGAGATACCGCTGAAAATAGTAGTAAATATAATGGATATATTAAAACAGATCCTCAAACTAAAACTTATTGGGAACATAGATTAAAAGAATATACATGGAGTACAAGCAAATCAATAAGTGGTTGGACATACACTGGAATATACGAAGATAGAGAAGTATAATAAATATCCACTAGCATAGCTAGTGGTTTTTCATTTTCGCCTAAAAGGCTTTTCTACTGGCTTCTACTAAAGTAGCCTTTACGACTGCCAAAAGCATCCTTTACTTGCTACCCTTTAAAAGGGTCAAAATCCTCAAAAGTCATTTGATGACTTAATTGGTCTTCTTTTAATTGATTTGCTATATATTCTTTTATTTTTTTTGTATTCTTTCCAACTGTGTCTACATAGTACCTCTACACCAAAATTCTCTATTTCTATATTAGTATCGCATATTTGCCCATTTGCTATATATGATTAAACTGCTCTAAATCTCATTACATTCAATACACTATATTTTGGCGGGATTTCTATTAACATATGTATGTGGTCTGGACATACTTCCGCTTCTTTTATCGTTATACCTTTCCACTCACATAATTGTCTTAATATTTGGCCTATTCTAATCTTTTACTTTCGTAAAAGACTTTCCTTCTATACTTTGGTGCAAATACTACATGATATTTGCAATTCCACTGTGTATGTGCAAGTACCATATTGTATTTATTCCAAAATTTAGAAGAAAAGCAATTTATAATAAGCTGCGTAAAGATATTCAAACATATATAAAAGATTTGTGCAAATGGAAAGATGTAGAAATAATAGAAGACCATATGATGCCGGATCATGTGCACTTACTATTAGAAATACCACCTAAAATGAGTGTATCATATTTTATGGGATATTTAAAAGGAAAAAGTAGTTTAATGATATTCGAACATCATACAAATCTAAAATATAAGTTTGGAAATAGAAATTTTTGGGCAACAGGATATTATGTAAGTACAGTAGGATTAAATGAAGCAACAATAAGAAAATATATTCGTGAGCAAGAAAATGAAGATATGATGCAAGATAAAATAAGTAAGAAAGAATACGAAAACCCTTTCAAGGATATATTTAAGTAGTCATTGCTCAGGGCTTGAACAAAGTGAAAGCAAGCCTTCATATGCGGGCTTGCTAGTATTTCGGTCTTATAGGCCATGTGAAAACCACGTCTTTTAGGCGCGGTTATTTATTTCTAATTATAATAAACACCTTTGTAAAAAATATACCTTAAATTATTCCGTACCTTTTTCAGCATTATATGCAGAACTACAAACATCACCATTTGGACTTTTTATACAATAAGCACAAACTTTAGACATTTCTTCAACTGAATTATCAACAACACCTATAACAAAAGAAATTAAAGTTGGTACAAAAAATATACATACAGCAGCAATAACACGCATACCTAAAGATTTTGCTGATTTAGAAATTGCTTTATCATCACTTGATACAACTGCTTTTCCTAAATCAATAACTCCCAATACAATTAAAATTATTGGAATAACAATTTTGAAAACTAATAAAAATAATCCTACTAAGCGCCAAACTTCTACAGTCTTTGTACAAAAATCTTCAGCCATTTAATCCACTCCTCTCATCACATAAATTTATTTTACAATAATTTTACTTTAAAGTCAACTGATAACTAATTAGTTGGAAAAAAACCATCATTCGGATCATATGTGGTATCACATTTATCATTTGGATAAACTAAACAATCAAAGCAATTCTCATAATCATTTTTTACATCCTCAGAATAACCAGCAACTACTTCAAATATAAAATGAATTAATGTTGGAAGAAAAAATATTGCAATCGCTGCTATTAGCCTTCTTAATAATGCTCCTCCAGCATCTTTTATAACTTTTTGCTCACTTGATACAACTGCTCTCCCTAAATCCAAAACTCCTAAAATGATAATAATTAAAGGTAAAACTATCTTAATAACTATAATAAAATATCCTAATAATTGCCATATTCTAGCACTTTTATAACAAAAACTCATAATTCACCCCCTACTTAAATATACTAAATAATCCATTACTACTTTGTTGATCTATTCTACTAAAACCTAAAGTTGATAAAAAAGCATTAATAATCGGTTGATTATCTAATTTATCATCTAAATATGGTAAATTAAAAAATACTTTACTGCCACTTTCTTTTTCAAAATCTTCAACATCTTTATCGCTTAAAACACTTCTATTTAATACTATTTTTTTATTTTTCAATTTTTCAAATATTTCATTATCTTTTCTAATCAACTTATTTAATTGTATTCTACCCGGTTCAATTAAATATATTATATCATGACAATAATTTTCAACTGAAGAATCATTTAAATCAACAATAATAGCATCACAGTCAATATTTTGAGCCAAAAAATCATTAAAAGTTATACTAGAAACTGTCTCTAGGGAATCATCATTAAAATATATAAAATCATTTCCATCAACTTCTACAGCTTTTACTTTATAATTTAATTCTAAATGTTGTTTTAACAAATAAACTAAAGTTGTTGCTCCGGCATGTTCCGTAACATTTTTAAAGCCAATTATTTTTTGACCTATTTTACCTTTAGTATTATCTTTTACATTTTCATTTAATGCTGGTTTTTTAAAACCTTCAACATTATGATATTTTGCTACATCTTTATATGTATTTGGATTATTTATTAAATATTTAATATCATTTATATTTGTAGCAAAATTATAAATTCCCATAGAAACTAACTGAGATAAATAAACTGGTGAATTAACTGTTTCAGAATCATCAAGTAATAATATAATTTTTGATGTATCAAAATTTACTGAAAGATTTTGAATAGTTGTTACTTTTTGATAATCTTTAATAGCTGTAATATCAATAATCATTTTATTGAAATAAAAATTGGAAAATTGAGCTATTAATTCATCAACACTAAATTCTCCCTGTATATTTTTTATAACATCGATATCCAAACTTGTAAGTAAAGCTTGATATTTATTGGCTATAATTACATTCATTTAAATCATCCTTTCATTATATATCCAATTGTTCTCTGCTACCAAAAAAATTATCGGTTCTACCAGATATAGGAAAAATACCTATAGGTCCTAAAAATGGTAATGTAAATTCATAAAACACTTTTATTTCATAGTAAACATCATTTTCACTCGTTTTAAATCTCTTAAAACAAAACAAATACCTAGTTTTATCTTTAGCTTCTTCGTAATTACCCGTTAAATCAGTAGCACCATACCAATTACCATCATTAACTGGACAATAACCAGTATTATTATAACCTTCTCCTCTTAATACATTATTTATTAATCCTAAGGATTTTTCAGTAATACCCTCACTAGTTTCAATTATAGAAATCATATTATTTTTTACTCTATAAGCTTTATTATAATTTAATATTAATGCCAAAAAACAGGCAAATATTAAAATAAATAAAATCATCATTTGAAAAACCCAAGTAGAACCACTAACCTCTCTCATATAAACACCTTATTTTTATAAATATCGCTTAAGTTTATATAATTATTTGCCATATTAGATTTCTTTTCTGTATTGTAAATGGTTCTTGTTTCTCCTTTTGTTTTAAAATTATATACTTGTTTAAATACAGGTATATCTAATTGAAAAAATACAACTACTTGATAATAAATACCTTCAACAAAATCATCTGTTGCTACCGAACCAACACCTAGTACCCCCTCTAAATATGTATCCATTTCTTTAGTAGTTTCAACTTTTCTAATACAAACTGCTGCATTATCACTACCACTACTGACAGCATTGCCATTTCGATCAAAACCCTGATATTGATTGTCAGAATTTTCAACCTCTGGACATTTACCAGAAGTTCTATAAGAAGTTTCAGCTATAACATCAACTATTTCTTGACTTAAATTTGCTCCATCCATATATTTACCATCATTTGCTTCAATCACATTAATAATAGAATCTTTTACTCCAAAAGCATTAGAATTATTAATAGTTAAACACATAATCGCCGTAAATAACAAAATGAATAATATAAATATTTGAAAAATAGTTGTAATACTAATCGATTCTCTCATTTATTTCACTATCCTTTATATAAACATTTCATACCATCAACCAATTGTTCATCAATATAACAAGGTGTACAATACTCAATGCCATCGATTACTTCTCTTTTACTACAGTCACATGCAGCTTTAGAACATTGAGCTTTTGATTCAAAATTGGCATTTAAGATTGGCCAAAGAAAATAGAAAAAAAAGGTCAATAAGACCCCAACAGAAATTACTACAATTGCCATCATATTTACTTCTTGTGTAGCCTCTTTCATAAAAAACCTCTTTTATCTTTTATTATTTATCGTTAGTAAAAGCAGAATAATCTATTTCAGTGGCGTCTTTATCCCCACAAATACATTTTTTGTTATCAGTATCAACATCAGTAACCTTACCTTCAGGACATAGGTTTTTACAAGTATTCATAGTTAAACCTGCTTGTATTGCTGGCCAAATAAATAAATAGAAAAATGCCCCAACTGCTGCTATAGCAACAACAGTTACAACTGTCATATTTAATTCTCCAGTAGCTTCTTTCATATATTATCATATCCTCCTTATTTATATTTTTATTATAACTTATTTTTAATTAAATATCAATTTATTTATTAAAACTTTGTGTAAATCAAATATCCATTAATTGTACAACTGCCAAAATTAATAATACCATCATTCCAACACCAGTACAAATTAACATACTCATCGTTTTATTTTCCATTTTTTCCAATCTATTTTTATATCTAGTTTCTCTAGCTTTTTGTTGAAGATTAGATATTGTTCTTGAAAATGTAAGTATTTGTTCTTGCTTTCTTTCTTGTCGGCCTAAACTCAATCGATAAAGCAATCTCATCATTCTCATTGAATCTCTAACAGGATAACGTCTAGCAAATTGCATATAAGGCTCTATTGTATCATCACCAGAATTTATTGCATCAATCATTTCTTGTAATCCGTCTTTAAATATTTCTGGAGCTTCAGCCATAGACTTACCTATTGCAACAGGCACTGTATAATGTTGGATTAAAATTTCCATGTTTTTCAAATAATGTGGTAACATAGAATCAATTTCATGCATATGACTATTGTAATATCTTCTTAAATCATTATATGGTATTTTATATACAAAATAACCAACTATAAATATTATTAAAATTGTTATAGCACTTAAATTTTGAATTGAAATAAATAAGCCTAGAATCATTACTAATAATGCATTCTTTATTCTTTTATTAAACATTATATCTGTATTTACATTATTACCATATCTAGCTCTTAAATAAAAATCATAATCACTTTCTTTTAATTTTAAGAAAAGCATTTGATTGTCACTTATAAGCTGATTAATATTGATTTGGCCACCGACAGTCATTACAACAAAAACTATAATTGCTATTATTATTATTTCTATTTGCATTATTCAACCCCCACATCTTCATTATAATATTTTTCTCCAGAAAGCAAGAAAAATGCATTTATAATAACTATCGCATGTAAAATAACTTGTACATACCAAATTTCAATTAGTTCGATATAATTTTCTTCGCCTAACATAAATCTTAATACAACAACTAATAAATAAAGCATAACACCAAATTTAATAAATCTACCATGAAAATGCTTTCTATCCATTTGATCACGATAAACACCTTCAACTAATGCATCTATATCCATTGCCATGTTTTCTAAAGCTTCACCAGAGTCTCTTGCCCCTTCTTTAGTAATTTGCAAAAATAATTGATGCATATTTTTAACCATATAAAATGGATATTTATTATTAAAATATTGAATAGATTCATCAATTGTACCATTTTGATATGACATATCAACCATTTTCTTTACATCACTAACAACAGGTTCTTCTAATATTCCTGAATTAACAACACCTTCAAGAGATTTAACAAAGCTTTGTGTTGTATTAAATTCCATAATGACATTCGTAGTATAAGTTTGAATTTGTTCAAATATATATTCACTATAAACTCTTTGACAACGTAAGTACGCTAGATAAGGAATTACTGATATTGCTGTAATTGCATAAACTACTGCCCAAATAATACTATAAAAATAAAAGTATCCAACTAAAGCAGCAAAACCACCAAATAAGGCTACTTGTGCAACATATTGTCTTGTAGTATATTCTTGTCCAAGTTCTTTAGCTTTATCTCGTACTAATTTAAAAGAATATGGAGCATATTTATCATATAGTCTTGATACATTTCCAGTAACATAATTATATACACCTTCTTGAGGATTTTTTCGATATATTAAAACAAAAACTGCAATAGCCATTAATAGAACTAATTCTAACATTGTTTGCATATCTCATCCTCCTTATAAACTTTCAACCATATTCGCCGTTGGTTCTTTGATAAAATAATTTTCATCCATATCTACACCCTGAGAACCCAAATAACTAATTAAATATTTTGTAGGATTATTAAAACTAAAAGTCCCATCTAAACTCTTCTTATATAAGATATTAGCTTTAGCTTCATTATTATCATCAACATAAAATTCAACAACTTCCACTATTTCTCTTTGAAATCTACCTAATTCTTTACTCATATAACCTTTTACATGTACTCCTAATTGTACATATCTATGAATTGATTTTAAAAATTGGTCTATATCTTGACTATTTTCTAACAAACTATACAAACGCATAGGAATATTAAATGCTCTATCTGAGTGAATAGTAGATATAATATTATGTCCAGATGATATAGAATTTCTTACAGCTGTAACTGCTTCAGCCGAACGAACTTCAGAAAGTAAAATCCACCTAGGATTTTGTCTCATACAGGTTACTAAAACATCAGAATAAGATGCAATATTATTAGTTTTCATAGCAACTATATCACGATGCGGAAATATTTTATCTAAGTGTAATTCCAAAGTATCTTCTATCGTTATTATTTTTTCATCTTCTTTTGTATGACTAGCCAAATATTTAACAAGTTCTGTTTTACCACTACCAGTTTCTCCACTAACAATTATATTACAATGTCCTTCTACACAAGTCATTAAAAATTCATGTAAATTTTCTGTAATATATTGTTCATTAATTAATTTTTCTTTATTAAGTCTTATTTTAGCAGGAGTTTTTCTTATTAAACATGCTATCCCATTTGTCGCAATCGAATCATGTACGAAATTAAGACGCAGTTCTGCTGACTCAGCATCCAAAAAAGGATGAGCCATATTAAATGTCTTTCCCATTACATTAGAACATTGAAAAGCCAGTTTTTCCATTAAAGCATTATTAATTTCTGGTCTTTCAACTCTATATACACCTTTATCCAACGTTTTTAACCATACTTGCCCACCATTTGAATACGAAATATCAGTTATATTGTCTTCTTCTAAAAACTCTTTTAAAGGTCCAAAATCTATTTGTGAAAATATTGCATCATTCACTATGCTTCACCTCTTTTAATTCTTAATAAACCGGTTGGTATAAACTTTCAACT
>CALVIZ010000002.1 GCA_944331865.1 uncultured Bacilli bacterium
ATCAAAATAGACATAACATTTATCTGATTTATTTGTTTTTAAAGTTATAGTTTTTAATTCATCATTCCAAATTAATTCTCCTCCATTTTCACAATTACTTAAAACAGCATTAAATACATAGCCTGTTTTTGGCCATAAACTTGAAGTTGATTTTTGATAAGACCCATCATCTTGTTCTAACATTAAAGTTAAAAAACCATTATTATTTACTTTTGTTTCAGTATCTTCTAATTCTTCTTTTGTTTTAGGTATACTAATATAAATTAATACCGATACTATTATTAGAACACTAAATATTACTACATACTTCTTTTTCATTTACTACTCTCCACACTATACACGATAAACGAGTATATATGTTTATTGTACTCGTTTTCCGAGTAAATGTCAATACAATCTAAACGAGTAAGATAAAATTATTTTAGGTGAGAATATGATACGCATTAGAGAATTACGAGAAGATAAAGATTTATATCAAAAAGATATTGCTAAAATATTAAATATATCACAACAACAATATGCTAGATATGAAAGTGAAGAAAATCAATTATCTTATGATGGTTTAATAAAATTAGCAAAATTTTATAATACTAGCATCGATTATTTATTATATCTAACTGATGAAAGAACTCCATATCCTGAAAGTGTAATTAAAGATAATAAAAAATAAACCAGCGATAGATTTATTTTTTAATTATTTATTAATTCACTAACTTTTTTATCACATAATCTTTTGTTTCTTCAAAACTTAAATTTAATACTATACTTAATTCGTTATATAAATAACTCTCTGCTTTTATAAAATATTCTTCATCAATTTCACTTAATTTCTTTTTATTTTTTTTCCTATTTTCATTTCTAATATATGTTGTTTTAATTATTTTAACTAATGATTCAAAACTACCATTATGCATTAAGTTTTTATATGTTTGCTCTATTAATCGATCATTATCTGTTATATTTCAATATTAGGTATTTCTTTTAATAATTTTTCAACGTCTTTTTTATTGATTAAATCCCTTAATATTTTAGAATCAATTGGTACTTGTAATATTAAACTATTATCATCTACTGGCTTTAATATATAATTGTTATTTTCTATTGCAACTATTTTACAAACTTGTTTATGACATACTATGTAATTTTTAGTATTTTCCATATATCCTTCTTAAATAAAAATAGCTATAAAACTGGACTTACGCCTTATTTTATAGCTACTCGTTTCAATAATTATAACAAATTTTTCATTTTTTTCTAATTTATTTTATTCCTTTTTAAGTGATATTCGCCATCATTTATTTCTTAATATTCTCTATCCAAAAATATTTCAAACTTTTACATAGCATATTTTTTAACAAAAATAAAGAGTTAATTATACTTGCATTAACTCTTCTTCTTTTTTTCTAATTTCTTCATCTACTATTTTATTATATTTATTTATCAATTCTTGAATTTCTTCTAAATAAAGTTTTTCTTCATCCTCCGGATATTCTTCTTTTTTTATTTGATTGTTTGCATCTTGTCTTATGTTTCTTAAAGCTACTTTGGCTTCTTCACCAATAGCTTTAGCTTGTTTTACATAATCTCTTCTTCTTTCTTCAGTCAAATCTGGAACTGTAAGAATTATGATTTCACCATTATTAGTTGGTGTAATACCAATATTTGCTTCATTAATAGCTTTTTCTATTTCTTTTAATGTTGATCTGTCGTAGGGTTTAATAAATAATTGTTTTGCTTCTGGCACTGTAATATTTGCAACACTCCCTATTGGTGTTGGAGCACCATAATAATTAACCATTATTCCATTAAGCATTGCAGGGTTGGCTCTTCCTGCTCTAATTGTTATTAGTTTTTCTTGTAAACTTACTATTGTTTGTTCCATTTTTTTCTCTGCTAAATCCATATTTTCTCCTTTTTAACTAATTGTTATAGTATCATTATAATTGATTCTATTAGATATTACAATAAAATTTAACTCTAATTCACCAGTTTTACTTATACTTAAAGCTTTATCTTTACCATATTCACCATTTTTAATATTATCAATTGTTTTATCTACATCTATTACTTGGGTATCTCCATCTAATACTTGAGTATCATGTAAGCGTTCATTTACTTTTTCTATAATACTTTCATCCGTTACATTAAATATTTTTAATAATTCTTCTTCAGTATATGCTACTCCATCTTCTTTATTTATTATGTAACTTTTAATATTTGTTATTTTACTACCATTTAAACAATTATAATCGTAATCATTTATTACTAAACTAATATAATTACGATAAATATTATTATTATATTCACGATATTTTAAACTATATATATTTGAATTATTTGAACATGTTTGCCCTTCTTCTAAAGTTACACTATCTAAAGTTACTTTTTCAGTTTTAATTTTTTCTAATTCACTATGTAAAGTATTATTTATATCTTCAAAGCCTTTTATATTTATTATTACATCAGATATACTAATATTTTCTTCTGGTATTATATCATCCGTGTTTTCTAAATATATATAATCTTTTTGCGTATCTATCTTTATTTCTTTTATTTCTACTACTTCATTTTTTTCTTTACCTTGATAATTATCTAATATGTAATTCATAAAAAAGTAGCCCCCAACTATAAATATTAGTAATATTATTATAAAAAATATTAAGCCTACAACATTTTTGGTATTGTCCATATAATCCTCAACTTTCTTTGTATTCTCTAAATATTATTCTTAATTCTGATTTTTTACTATTAATATTAAAACTATTCCAATATTTACTTGGTTCAATATTTCCTTCTCTAAATGCAGTTTCAGTATCAAATAATAGTACTTCATCATTACATACTACTAATAATGATGGTGCATATATATCTGCTATACCATAATCATTGTATGTTACATATTCACTTAGTTTTTCTACTATTGCTTGATATGTTCCATTATTATCTTCTCTATTTTTTAAAAAATCATAATAATATATTTTTTCTATTCCTTCTACTTTGGCTATGTCATTTACTATATTAGCATAATAATTTACCCATTCACTGTTTTTAGTTCCAAATAATACAATGCCTTTAGTTCCACTAGCTATAAGTAAAGCTTTTGATGCATTAATATATTCAAATACATTGTCTTCACTTACTAAATTAAATTCTGATGCAAATCTTTCATTATCTGGTAGTTTTTTATTGTAATCTTGCATACCTATATAGATAAATGCCCATATTAAAAGACAAAATATTAAAAAATATATTACCATTTGAATTTTATTTTTAAATAAAGTTTCATGTTTTACTTTTATTTTCTTTTCCATAATTACTTCCCTTTTTATTATACCATTTTTTATTAATTATAATAAAGTTATTTATAATATGTTTGTCAAATTATAGTCAAAAAAAATCAAGATTGCTCTTGATTTAATTACCTTTCACTTGATTCATTACTTCTTCAGCAAAGTTATCACTTCTTTTTTCCATTCCTTCACCAACTTCATAACGAATCATACTCTTTATTTCTCCACCATTGTTAGTTACATATTTTTCTACTGATAAATCGCCATCTTTAATAAATGGTTGTTCTGAAAGACATATTTCTTTATAGAATTTTTTAATTCTTCCTTCAACCATTTTTTCAGCTATATCGGCAGGTTTTCCTTCGTTTATTGCTTGTTCTTTTAATACAGATTTTTCATTGTCTAATACATCTGCTGGTACTTCACTTGGAAAACAATAAAGTGGTTTCATTGCTGCAGCTTGCATTGCTACATCTTTTGCTACATCTGTATTTGCTCCTTTAACTACTGTTAAAGCTGCAATTTTTCCACCCATGTGAATGTAGGAGCCAAAATGTTCATCATCATTTTTATTTACTATTGCAAATCTTCTTAAAGATAGTTTTTCTCCTATTTTAGCAGTTTTACTAATTATTAAATCATTAATTGTTCCTTCATCGGTAACTAATAATTTTGCTTCTTCAATATCTTTAGCATCACTTGCTAATATTGCTTTTCCAATAGTATCTATCATACTTGTAAATTCTTCATTTTTACTTACAAAGTCTGTTTCACTATTTACTTCGATTATAACAGCTTTATTGTTATCTATGTAAATATTTGCTAAGCCTTCAGCAGCAATTCTAGATTCTTTTTTAGCAGATTTAGCAATTCCTTTTTCACGTAAATAATTAATTGCTTCATCCATGTTGCCATTTGTTTCTGCTAAAGCTTTTTTGCAATCCATCATGCCTGCTCCAGTTGCTTCACGCAAATCTTTTACCATACTTGCTGTAACTTCCATTTTTATCCTCCTTATTTACTTAATATTTCTATTAATTCATCTTTTTTCATTGATGAATATCCTTTTATTTTGTTTTCTTTAGCAATTTTCTTTAATTCAGTTAAAGTTTTTGCTTCTAATTCATCAATTTTTTCCATTTCTTTGATTTCTTCTAATACAGTTTCATCTACTTTTACTTCTTCTTTTTCTTCTTTTTTAATTTCTTCTTTTCCTACTTCTTTGGTAGCATCTTCTTTTCTTTCATCTTCTGTAACATAATCAACTATTTCTAAATTATTTGCTTCACATATAGCATTGTTTAATACACCCAACATTACTTTAATTGAACGTACGGCATCATCATTTCCAGGAATAACAAAATCAACATCATCTGGATCACAATTTGTATCAACTACACCAAATACTGGTATATTTAATTTTCTTGCTTCTCTTATTGCATTGATTTCTTTTTTTGGATCTACTACTATTATTGCTTGTGGTAGTTTTTCCATTTCTCTTATTCCACATAGTACTTTGTTTAATTTGTCATACTCTTTCTTTAAACCAATAACTTCTTTTTTAGGTAATAAATCAAAAATACCTTCTTTTTCCATATTTTCAATTTCTTCAAGTCTTTTTACTCTTCTTCTTATGGTTCTAAAGTTTGTAAGTGTTCCACCTAACCATCTTTCTGTTACATAAAATGATTTACTTCTTATTGCTTCTTCTTTGCAAACATCAGCTGCTTGCTTACGTGTGCCAACAAATAAGAATTTTCCACCATTATCAGCAATTGTTTTAATTTCAACATATGCTTTTTCTAAACAATCTTTTGTCTTTTCCAAATCAATGATATAAATATCATCTCTTGAAGTAAAAATATACTCTTTCATTTTGGGATTCCATCTTTTTGTTTGATGTCCAAAATGAACTCCTGCTTCTAAAAGGTAACTCATAGAAACTACTGCCATAAATAAATCCCTCCTTCGTTTTTTCTTCTTGATATTTCTAAATTCTTACACTCTTTTTGAGCACTAGTAAGAAAAATCCATATCAATGTTTATTTCGCATTTACAGCAATTTAAATTCTATCAAATTTTATGCTATTTTACAAGTATTTTTAAATAATTTCAAGAATTTATAAAATTTATACATTAGTTGGAGCAAGCCAATCAAATTCGGGAATATTTCTAAGAATGCCATAAATTATTACTATTATTATTAATATATACCATACATAATTTGGAACCTTGATAATAATATTAAATTTTTTTAAAATAAATTTTATTAATAAATATATTATTCCTATAATTAATAGAATAAATACTAATGGGTTGTATCGAAATGCTTGATAAAAATCTAATTTAATTAGAGAAAATAATAATCTAGTTACTCCACAACCCGGACAATATAATCCAGTGAATTTATGAAAGGGACAAAATATTGCAAATCCTGTATATAAATTAAGTAAATAATAAAGTAAAAAACCTAAAATAGCTATTATTGCTAGTTTTAGGTTAGTTTTTCTTTTGTTCATTATTTTGAAAATCTGTTTAAATCACTTTGAATTATGCAATAATTTATAATTCCTAAACCAAAAATTGATAATAATAGATAAACTATTGAGTTATCACCAATTGGTTTGTTGTATTTTTGTCCTGCTTGATGTAATTTTTGTCCCATCTTATAATTCCAGTAGTAAAAATAAATGCCACATGTAATTATGGTAAATAGAAAAGCCATACCACCAGATGCAGTTTGTTCATCACTTACCATATTTGATTCATCAGTCATAACTATAAACCAATAAATTCCATAAATTCCACAAGTTATTAATGATAGTAATATGCATACAACTATATTTCTTTCTGGTAATTTAACTTCATTATTATTGTAGTTGTTAATTACTACTGTTGAACCATTATTTTCATTACCATTTACACTGCTTCCACACTTGGCACAAAAATTACTGTTTTCAGATAATTCGTTCCCGCAATTTGAACAAAATTTTGCCATATTATCACTCCCTTACATCTAAATAAATTTTAACATATATTTTTTTCTTTTACTACTGTTTTTAAAAAAATCTTATTACATCTTGTATCGTTATATAAATCATTAATAAAAATAGTAAAGCAAAACCTATTAAATGACAAGTATTTTCAAATTTAGAGTTTACTGGACTACCTTTTATTTTTTCAATTATTAAGAAAAATACATGACCACCATCAAATGCTGGGAATGGTAAAATATTTATAAAACCAACATTGATTGATAAAAATGCAATAATATAAAGCATATATGATATTCCATAACTAATAGATTCATCAACTACTTCATACATTCCTACTGGACCAGATAAAGCTTGAATAGAAATTTTACCTGTAAATAAGCCTTCAATTGTTAATGCCATTGAATTTACGATACTACCAAATTTAATAAATGAATATTTAATAGAGCCCCATAATCCTGTCATAGTTTCTTGCTCAATATATACTCCAAAGACTTGGGTTTCTATTCCTGTTTCTTCATCTTTTTCAACAATTGGACTTACTTTAATATTTTCTATATCTCCATCATTGTGTTCTATCTTTAAATCATATATGTTATCTTTACTTTTCATTATTAAAAGTATTTGAGCATTATCCCAATTAGATACCTTGCGTCCATTTATTTCTAGTATCTTATCACCAGCTACTATACCTGCTTCAGCCATTGGCATATCTGCAACTACATCTTTTACTTCAGGAATATTTATTGTACCACCCCAAATAAGAGAACTAATAAATAAAATTAGTATTGCTAATAAAAAATTGTTAAATACACCAGCTACTAAAATAATTACTCTTTGATACCATGGCTTATTACACATAAATGCTTTTTTATCAATCTTTTCATCATCTTCATATACTTCTCCAGCCATGGATACAAAGCCCCCGATTGGTATTGCCCTTATATTGTAATCAACTTTGTCTTTGCCTTTATGAGTAAATATTATTGGCCCCATGCCAATTGAAAATTCATATATATGTACTTTAAATATTTTGGCCCAAATGAAATGACCAAATTCATGAACAAGAATAATTATTCCTAAAATAAATATTAATACTAATAACGATATAAACCACATATGCATCTCTCCTTTAAATAATTAGTAAAAACATATAAGTTAAAAAGACAAATATTGTACTATCTAATCGGTCTAATATACCACCATGTCCTGGCATAATATTTGAAAAATCTTTAATATCATTTTCTCTTTTTATCTTACTCATAACTAAGTCACCTATTTGTCCTGCACAAGATAAAATCATTGTCATAAATATTGTTCTTATATTAAAATCTCCTACTAAAAAGATATAAAATAATACTCCAACTATTGTACCAAATATTAAACCAGCAATTGATCCTTCCCATGTTTTCTTAGGACTTAATTTCGGACATAATTTGTGCTTGCCAAAATATTTACCCCCTAGCATTGCAAAAGTATCTGTTATTATTGGTATTAAAATTAAATAGAAAAATAAATATAATCCCCTATTTCTAATAATAATAAATATGTTAAATACTATTCCTAATAATAATACTATTCCTAATAAATAAAATGCATCTTTTGTTGTATATTTATTGTTTTGATAAAAAACTACAGGAATTAATATTAATAATAAATCCATTGCTATTACTTGATAAGTTATACCATGATATATTGATAAATCTTCATAATTAGATAATATCAATGATATCATTGCAAATAAACCAAATATAATCATTAATTGGGGATATTTTTCATGAGATTTTTTTAAATCAATTAACTCTTTGTATGCTAAAATTGCTAAAATACATGCTGCTGATGTAAAAAAATAACCTCCTAAAATAATTAATGGAATAACGATAATAAGTGCAATTACAGCACTAATAATTCTTTTTTTCATAATCTAGCCTCTACTAAAATATATCATACATTATAAATTTTTACAATTAAAAAAGTAGATTATTCTACTTTATCATCAAAATTTTCCATTTCATCAAGTTGATCTTCAACTAATGCTCTAAATCTTCTTTTGTATACCATTACTTTTCTTCTTAGACTTTCTGCTTCTGATTCTATTCTTTCAGCCTTAACTAAAGCATTATTAATGACTTTCGTTGCATTACGTCTGGCATCTTCTAATATTGTTTTTGACTCATCATATGCAGCCTTTTTAATATTACTTGTAGATTCTTCAGCAACTAGTATGGCTCTATTTAAAGTCGATTCAATATCTTTATAATGCTTTAATTCTTTTTTTAACTCTTCACTATAATGATAACTTTTTTTTAATTTAACTAACATGTTTTCATATTCAACAATTACTTCTTTAACAAAATTATTAACTTCTTCTTTATTGTATCCTTGAATACTTGTACTAAACTTATTTACCATAAGAACCTACCAATCTAGTTCTTCATCTGTATTGTTTTTATTTGTCTTTTCTGATTCATCACTTATTTTCCCTTGAACATTAACATTTTTAGGGGTACATAAATAAATTCCTACTCCTATTTTTTGCATAGAACCACCAATGGCATATATTACACCACTTAAAAAGTCAATTATTCTTTTCGCTTGATCAGATGTTACCCTTTTTAAATTTACAACTACACTATTTCTATTTTTTAGATGATCTGCAATTTGTTGTGATTCCGAATAGGCTCTTGGCTCTAAAAGAATCATTTTATTGCCAGATTTATCAGCTTCTTTAATTGCTTCTTCTTCACTCATTGCATAGTATTCATCTTCAGTTCCAACTAAATTGTCATCATCACCATCATAACTAAATATTTTCTTTAAGTTTAAACCCATATGGATTCCTCCCTAGTCTACTATTAACATTCTATCAAATTTTTTTAGTCTTGACAATACTTAAAGTTCTAATTTGTTAAGAATATAATCTTTAACTTCATTAATATTTAATGTTATTTGTTCCATTGTATCTCTATTTCTAAGAGTTACTGTATAATTATTAAGTGTATTATCATCTATTGTTATAGCAAAAGGTGTTCCTATTGCATCACTTCTTCTATATCTTTTACCTATAGAGCCTGAATCATCATAACTACAAGCCATATATTTACATAAGTAAGCATAAATATCATTAGCTTTTTCAGAATGAATTTTCTTGATTAATGGTAAGATAGATACTTTATATGGAGCAAGTGCTGGATGAATTTTTAAAACTATTCTTTCTTCTTCATTTACTTTTTCTTTGTAATAAGAATTAACTAAAATCGCTAAAAGTAATCTATCTAATCCTACTGATGGCTCAATTACAAATGGTAAATATTTTTCATTTGTATCGGTATCTAAATAGCGTAAATCAACACCACTTTTTTCTTGATGAACTCCTAAATCATAGTCAGTTCTATCTGCTATACCCCAAAGTTCACCCCAACCAAATGGAAATAAAAATTCTATATCAGTTGTTGCTTTACTATAAAATGCTAGTTCTTCTTTGGCATGATCTCTAAAACGTAATTTATTACTATCTAAACCTATTGTCTTTAAAAAATCCATACAGTAATTTTTCCAATAACCAAACCATTCTAAATCTGTGTTGGGTTTGCAAAAAAATTCTAATTCCATTTGCTCAAATTCTCTAGTTCTAAAAATAAAATTTCCGGGAGTTATTTCGTTTCTAAATGCTTTACCAGTTTGGGCAATACCAAATGGTAGTTTAAGACGCATGCTTCTTTCAATGTTTTTGAAGTTTACAAAAATTCCTTGAGCTGTTTCTCCTCTTAAATATATTGTGTTTTTAGTATCATCAGTTACTCCAATAGATGTTTCAAATAATAAATTGAATTTTCTTATCGGTGTAAAATCTGTTGCCCCACAGACAGGACATTTAATATTGTTATCTTCAATATATTTTTCAAGTGCCTCATTATCCCAACCATCGCCAGTAACTTCACCATTTGTTGCATCTTCAATTAATTTATCTGCTCGATGACGACTTTTACATTTTTTACAATCGATTAAAGGATCAGCAAAACTAGCTACATGACCTGATGCTACCCATACTTCTGGATTCATTAAAATTGCTGAATCTAAACCATAGTTATATGGATTTTCTTGAATAAATTTCTTTTTCCATATATTTCTTATATTTTCTTTTAAATTTGTTCCTAATGGACCATAGTCCCATGTATTAGATAAACCATTATATATTTCACTTCCTTGAAATATAAAACCATATTGTTTTGCATAATTTACTAATTCTTCCATTGATATATTCATTTAAATCACCTTTCAAATAATATTATATCATTTATTTAATTTTATTACCAAGTACATATTCTAAATAATGATCACTACATAATGGAATGTATTCTACTTCATCGTGTTCACCATCAATTACTACTTCTTTACCACTTGATATATATTTGCCATTTACTCTTCTAGCATTAAACATCGCCGGTTTTCCACAAATACAATTTACTGTTAGTTCATGCTTTTCATCACTTCTGGCAAAAAGTTGAGCACTCCCTTCGAATAAGTCTCCTTTAAAATTACTTTTAAGAGCATAGCATATCACTGAAATATTAAACTTGTGAGCTATGTACCATAATTCATTTATTTGACTTTTTGTTAAAAATTGAGCTTCATCTACTAATATAAATTGAGCATATCTATATTTGTTAAAATATTTTTTAGAAAGTAAATTAGCACTTTTAGGTATTAAATAATCAGCTTTAATACTAGAACCTGTTCTATTTATTACACTTAATCCACCTTTAGTGTCTATCTTCGGTTTCATAACTACTAAATTAATTAAATATTTAGAATAATTATAATGGTCTTGGATAAGTTTAGTGGTTTTTCCAGTTTCCATTGTTCCATAATATAATGTTAAATTTGCCATAATTAATTTCCTTTATATTTATAGTAATATGATGGCCTATGACCTCCACCTGTTTTTACTTTGTCAGTTTTAATTACTTTGTCTTCAATTATTCTTCTAAATGCTGGATCTAAAAGTTTTTTATTTAATATTATCTCATATACTTGCTGTAATTCTTTTAAAGTAAAATATTTGGGCATCATATTAAACACTATATCTGTATATAATACTTTATTTTTTAGTCTTTCTATCCCCGATAAAATTATTATTGGATTATCAAAAGCTAAATATTTATTATCAACAATTTCAAAAGAATATCTATCAGTAGATAATTCTTTTAAAGTCTTTTTAATTGTAAAATCTATGTAATCTTGGCCATTGTTTAAATAAAATTTTACTAAATTGCCTTTTTCTTCATAGGTTACATCAAACCACGATGCTTCCTTGCTAATTATTGTATTAATTGCATTTTTATCTATAAGCGAAATATATGAACTACTTATTACGCGCATGCGAGGATCTCGATCTACTTTACTAAAGGTATATAATTGTTCAATAAATATGTTATCTAAATTTGTTTCATTTTTTAATACTCTTATCGCTGCTTCATCTAATGTTTCATCCATTTTAATAAATCCACCTGGTAAACACCATTTATCTTTAAATGGATGATTTTTTCTTTTAACTAATAATATGTTAAATTTTTTTTCATTTAATTTGCGATAATTAGTCGTAAGTTCATCAGCTACACTAGCAACTAATATATCAACTGTAACACTTGGTTTTTCATATTTATCTGGATTATAATTTGCTAAAAATTCTTTTTCTGTCATATTAATACCTCAAATTTATTTTATCAAATTTCTAATAAAAAGTCTTTAATTTTGCAAAAAAAATATACTTAAATAGTAAAATTTCAATTTTTGCCTTTTTATCAAGAAGACAAAAAAGATTAAGCAATTAACTTAATCCAATTTTTTTTATTCAACTAGCTTTTAACTATTTATTTTTTTCTTCTATTTTGAATTGCTGAATTTTCAGTACAAACATCTTCAGCATATTTTATGCCAAACTTTTTGCACCAATATTTTCTATATTCTTCACCTTTTTTTGAAAAATATGATAAAGCATTTGCTGTTGCCCCAACCATAAAACCATCTAAATCTAATTCTTCATTATATACTTGTTGTTCAGCATCTTCAAATGAAATTCCTGCTTCAAATTTTTTCATCATTGAAATAGTTGCTTTTACTACATATACAGAACATCCATCATTAGTATTATTATCTACAAACTGCAACCATTCTTCTGCTGTTTCAGGTTTAACAAGGACTAATCCTTCCTTCATAAGTGTATATTTTGCTTTTTTAGCTTCAATGTCACTTTTTTCTTTATGTTCTTCCCCTTCTCTATCTAATTTTTCTTTTCCTACATCCATTCCTTCTTGTTTTGATATCATTATTTCTTCTTCTTCTCTTAATTCAGCAGTTTCTTCTATCTTAGATCCATACCACCAACCAGTATATGAAACATTTTCACCATTATGTTCATCTAACTTATTAAACATTTTTTTTGCTTGTAAATCTTTGTCTTCTTGCATTTGTGCAATAACTTCATCAATTGTCAAATCCCCATTTCCCATAGGTAAAAACGAGCCAACCTGTGTATGACAAACATATTTATAATCATGTTTTTCCATAAATCTAATCAGCATTCTAATATAAAGATTATTTCTATATAATTTTTTTAATTCTTCTAAAGATAATCTTCTACCAAAATAAATCCAGTTAGAGTAATTTGACTTTTTACCACCATAAACTTTATTCCCATCTACAATAAATTCTTTGTCATAAAAGCGAAATCCAGTTATAGATTTGTCATTTGCAATTTTCATTGGATCTCTTTCTGCCACTTCAGTAATTGTAGTTTCAACAATTAAACCTTTGTAATTTTTTTCAACATAACTTATTGTTATTTTTTTCATATAATTTCCCCTTTACAAAATTTATTTTGTATTTTAGCATATATAATATAAATTGTCAAATTTAACAAATTTAACAAATTTTGTTAATATTACACAAATACTAAAATTTAGATTTAAAAATACTTAATTACTTTATTTAACAAAAATAGAATATTTTTATAAACAACGAAAAAGTTTAAATTAAAATATCATATATAATTTAAAAATTTATTATTTAATTTTTTAATAAAATCATAATTACTTTGCCTTAATATTTTTATATATTCATTACTTATAAAAGTTTTTACTTTTATAACATCTTTTATATATTTATTTTTACCATCAATAGTAATAATTATATCAGAATCATTAGGTTCAATTATTACAAATTTATCACTTGGTATAATTAATGAATTATTTAATGATATATATTTGTTGTTGTTAATTGTGCCAAGTGGAGTTATTTGTAAAGAACGAATCGTATCATACATTATTGCTCCTCCTAGGCTTTTGTTGTAACCAGTTGAACCAAAAGGTGTAGCTATTATTAATCCATCCCCTACATAATCTTCTAAAAATGCATTGTTTATACAGACTTTCCCTTTAAAAACTTTATAATTTTTGTATCTTATTACTATTTCATTTAAAGAATAAATATTAATTATTCCTTTTTTAGTATATACTATTGTTTTTTGTAAATATATTTTTTGGGTTTTTAACTTATTTTCTTTTAATTCTTTAATAAAATTATTTATATCTTTTATTGATACATCTTGGTAATAACCTAATGTACCTGTATTTATTCCAATATAATTATACTTGGTATTATACTTGTTTTTTCTAACACAATTTAAAAATGTTCCATCGCCACCGATTGCTATTTTTAAATTTTTTAATTTTATTTTTTCCTTTATAAGTTTTTTTTCTAATAAATTTTTAACTTTTAAGGATTTGACATAATTATTTGTATAAATATTCATTTTTATCAACTCTTTTCTATAACTATTAATAATGTTGAATTTGGCAAACTACATACTTTTAGATTTTCATCATATAAAGCTATTTTTGATAATAAATTTACATTATAACCATTTTGTAAATATTCTTTTTTAGCTATAATCTTACTATTAGGTAATATTTGTTTTATAAATTCTATATATTCTTTTAATGTAAAATAAGCAAATTGTTCTTGTACTTCCATTGGATATGCTTCTTCTCCCCATGTGTAAGTGTATAAAAATTCTAATGCATCATTTACTAACATTCTTACCATTTTGTCATTTACTTTTATATAATCTATTTTTCTTCCCTTAAAATCTTTACAAAATCTATTTAGTATTTCTATATCACTTTTATTATAAAATTCAATAATACGATATTCATCTTTATTTTCACTCATTACACCATCACGAATGATAATACGACCATTAGGCTTTAAAACATCATAAGCATTTTTTAATACTACAGCTATAGTTTCCTTATTAAATTTATGATTATTAAAATTTACATAAGAGTATAACTCATGGATAATCGCTGAAAAAATTACGGTATCTTGACTATTTTTAGGTATGTATTTTAATAAATTAAGAGCATCACCTTCAATTATATCCCAATTGTGATTTTCTTTCTTTTTTAATATCTTTAATTTTTCTACTACATTTTTTGATATATCTAATCCCTTTATCTTTAAAAAGTTATCACTTTCTTCTAACATATTTAATATGACTCCACCACCAGGTCCTATTTCTAAAATGTTTTCTTTTACTATATAATCTAATATAATTTTTTTATCATTTTTAGAATTATTCATTTGCTTTAAATAATTTACTTCTTCATAAAATCGATCATATTGATCTTTACGAAAGCCAAATAAATCATATAACATATAAATTGCTTTTTGATATAAA
Source organism: uncultured Bacilli bacterium (assembly GCA_944331865.1). Lineage (GTDB taxonomy): Bacteria > Bacillota_I > Bacilli_A > RF39 > UBA660 > Onthocola_B. The sequence continues at coordinate 15,024 of CALVIZ010000002.1, forward strand.
CTATCATTGATTGTTGCAACTTCACAAAATTCTATTAGTTTTTTGATTTGTATGGAATAATTAAAATTAAATATTAGGTTTTGTTTTGTATGCTTAATATTAAATTTTATATGTGGTGATGTTTTTAAATTATTAGTTGAAATATCTTTTAATGTTAACATATTTAGGTAGTATTCTATTATTCTTGTTTTATATAGATTTAATTCTTTGTGGAAATTATAATTAAAATATATTTCTTTCATTAGTTGTTCAAATGTAACATTAATTGTTGTATCTTGCAAATTATTTTCTATATATAATAATATTTTAATTTGTTGTTCTATGGAAAAAATACACATTACGGCATCATAATACCATAGTTCTACTTTACTAAATAAATTAGCTAGTTTCCTTTTAATATTTGTATCTAACTTTTCTAAATATTTTATTTCTTCTTTACTTAATTTTTTATTTAATTTTTCTAATTTAATAATATAATCTTCAGTATTAGTAAATTTATTATTTATTATTAAATCAATTACTTTAATAATTTCATTTTCTATTTTTGTATATAATTTTAAAGATACACCCTTAATTATACATTCATTTAAAATTATTAATACTTTTCTTAATTTAGTTTTAGATATTAATTTATTTTTTATAAGTAAATATAATTCATAATTTTTATCTAAATTGATTTCACCTTTTATATATTGACCAACTAAACCATGAGTTTTAATTAAAGTTGCTATAATAGTATCATTATTACTTTCTAAATAAATTTGTGATGAGCCAATATTGTGGGCATATAAATCATAACCTTTTTTCTCCCAACTCAAGCGATCTTTTTTTCTTCCACACTTTGCTACTTCACTCCATTTTAATGTTTCTTCTACTAAATATAATATATCTTTAGATAACTTTTGCTCTTTATTTATTTCATCTAGAATTTTTAAAGTTTTTAAACAATAATTTAATACAGAATGATTAGTTATTTCTTTTATTGAAGTAACATTTAAATAATTATAATTTTTTTCCTTAGTTTTATATAAATATGTTAACCATAATTCATTAGAATACATCTTAGGATTATTTAGACATTTAAGAGATTTTAACATTAATTTAACCTATATAAATTATTTTCTATTATATAATCATATACTTTTTTATCTAAATATATTTTAACTTTTCCTAATTTATTTTGATTAATATAATTTCTTATTTTGCTTGAAGAAATCGAATTTCGAAAACTTACAATATGATAATTATTTTTCTTATTTAACTTTATTAAATATTTTTTTACTTTAATATTTTTTCTTTGCATAATTATTAAATTATATTTTAATAGTTCTTCATATTTATACCAATCGGAAAAATTAATGATATTATCAGCACCTATTATTAATGAAAATGTGGCTTGGGGATATATTTTTTCTAATTCTTTTAAAACATCATATGTCCTACTTAAGCTATATAAGTCTGCATTTAAAATTATTTTATCGGTTGTTATTAATTTAAGCATATCAATTCTCTCAAAAATTGTTGCTTCACTTTTTTTATCCCAATACTTTTCTGTTGGAATTATTATTATCTTATCAACATAGCCTTTTTTTATTAATTTTTTACATATTTTGATATGAGCTTTGTGTACTGGATTAAATGTACCATTATAAATTCCTATTCGCATTTTTTGGTATATGTTGGAATTTTAAATTTATGAGCATTATTTTGATGGTACTTTTCTATTAATTCAGCACTTTTTTTACTTATAGGCAAATTGTTTAAATAATCATCTATTTCTTGATAAGTTATTTGTAATTTTTCTTCATCAGATAATCCACTTAAGCCATCACTTGGAGTTTTATATAATACTTTTTTTGGTACTTTTAGTACTTCTCCTAGTTTGATTACTTCACTCACGGTTAAATTAGCTAAAACTTCAATGTCTCTTACTGAATCACCACCCTTAGTAAAATAACCAACATATGATTCTGATTTATTAGCAGTTCCTGCAACTATAAATGGTTTGTTATATAATTTTGTATACATCGCTGCACTATAATACATCGCTGCCATTCTTAATCTAGGCTTTAAATTAATATCACTATCTCCTAAAAACTTTTCATCTACTAAAAAGTTTTTCTTAAATTCATCATAAGTTTTTGTTAAATCAATTTTAACAAGTTGAAATCCATAAAAATCACTAATTAGTTTGGCATCTAATTCATCTTCTTCTTTTGAATGAATTGGTAGAGCTAAACCTATTACATTTTCTTTTCCTAAAGCTTTAACAAATAACGCTGCAACGACAGCACTATCTTTTCCCCCACTAATTCCTAATACTGCACCTTTTAAATTGTTCTTTTCATAATAATCTTGAATAAACTTTACAATGTTAGTAACTTCTTTTTTGGCATTAAACATTTTCTCTCCTCCTTTTTTTGTTATTAACATTTTATTAATAACAATGTTTAATAAAAAACAATTAATTGTTATTAACATTATATTAAAAACAAAATTATTTGTCAATACTTTTTAAAAAATTTTTGCTATTTAAATATAAACCTGTGTATTTTTCATAATAAATGTCTAAAAATGTATTTATTGTTTTTTTTATAAAATCATCTACTTTGATGTCTTTGATGCTTTTTATATCTATGTAATAATACATTCTTAACATCTTTATTACTTTGGGGTCTACTAATACTTCGTTTGTTAAACATTTTTTACATACGAATCCTCCAGCATCTGCATTAATCGTGGCTATATCTTTTTTGCTTTTGCAAAAAACACATTCATCTAAATTAAATAATACCCCTAATTTATCTAAATATTTGATTTCTAATATGTTGGTTAGTACTAAAGGATCTAGACCTTCTTCTATTTTTAATACTGCTGTAATAAAATTATCATAAATGTCTTTAGATTCACTTTGCTTGTATACTTGATAGGTTAATTCCGTTATGTAACTTAAATAACTAATTAAAAAAATATCACTGCGGATATTTTTTAAAGGATTTATTATATCAGCACTTACTAAAGTAGATAGTTTGTCTTTCTTATAATATATGTTAAATTTGGCATAACTAAGTCGCATTGTTGCCACTCGGTTTTTGCTTTTTAAAGATGCTGCACCTTTAGCAATTATCCCTATTGTGCCATAATTCTTAGTTAATATATTTATTATTTTACTACTTTCTTTATATGGCATTTCTGTAAGTATAAAACCATCTACTTCTTCTAACACATTATCCCTTCTTAATTTTTGTATATTCTAAATAATCTTCTACTTTTCCACTTTTTGCAAATTTTTTCCATGCTTCCTTTTTATTCAAATTTATCACCTAATTATATATTGAGTGATTTTTTGAAAATTTATTCATTATCTATAAATCCTAGTTCAATTAAATATTTTTCTTTTTCTTTCCAGTTCTTTATTACTTTTACATATACTTCTAAATATACTTTTTTTCCTACTAACTCTTCTATATCTCTTCTTGCTAATGTACCTACTTGTTTTAACATGCTTCCATTTTTTCCTATTACTATCTTTTTTAATGACTCACGATCTACAATTATGTCTACTACTATGTTGGTTATGTCTTTCTTTTCTTCAAATAATGTCGTATAACAAGTGATGCTGTGAGGTACTTCATCTTCTGTTAACATTAAAAGCTTTTCTCTTACTATCTCACTTACCATAAATTTTAAACTACTACTGGTGTAATAATCTGTAGGAAAATATTGAACATCATCATGTAAATACTTTTTAGTTACTTCTATTAATCTTTTTATATTGTCAAATTTTAATGCTGATGTCGGTACTATTTCTACAAATGGATAGATGTTTTTGTATCTGTCTATCGTTTCTAAAATTGTTGCATCTGTTACTTCATCTATTTTGTTAATTACTAATATTACTGGTATATCTAAGCCTTTAAGAGTATTTAATATGTATAAATCTCCTTTTCCTATCCCAGATGCTATGTCAACAACAAATAATATGACATCTACATCTTTGGTCATAGAATATGCTTCTTTATTTAAATATTTACCTAATTTATTCTGAGGCTTGTGTATTCCTGGGGTATCAACAAATACCATTTGATAACCATCTTCATTATATATTCCTTGAATTATATTTCTCGTTGTTCCAGAAATGTTGCTTGTTATTGCTACCTTGCGATTAATTATGGCATTTAATAAAGTGCTCTTACCAACATTGGGTCTACCAATTATACTTACAAAACCACTTTTCATATTCACCTAAAACAATGCTATGATGTAAGGTATAAATATAAATGCACAAATTACTCCTGCCATTATGCCACTAACAAATGCTGCTGCAGAGCCACAATCTTTAGCAATTTTTGCTAAAGGATGGATTTCACTAGTTACTAAATCAACTACGGCTTCAATTGCTGTGTTTAAAAGTTCTATCGCAAGTACTACTACAAAGGCTACTACTATTATTGCCCATTGAATAAATGTTATATCAAATATAAATCCCATTATTATTGCAAATAATGAACCAGCCCCGTGTAACCATAAACTTTGTTCATTTCCATAGGCATATGCTAATCCTTCAATAGAATATTTAACACTGTTTAAAAATCTTTTAAAACTCATTTGTTTGTGCTTTTTTTGTTTCTTTAAACTCATCTAATACCAACTCCTGCTTACTAAACATAATCTTTTCTTCTTCTTTTCCTTTAGTATGATCATATCCTAATAAATGCAATAATCCATGAACTACTAAAAATGCTAATTCTCTTTTCTCACTATGCTGATAGTCTTTTGCTTGCTTAATCATTTGGGGAATAGATATGTATATCTCCCCAAGTTGCCTTATATTATAACAAATTTTGTTGTTATCTTCAAATGCAAATGATAATACATCTGTCGTTTTATCTATTCCACGATATTTTTTGTTTAATTCATGCATTAAGTCATCATCTATTAATACTATACTTAAATTGGCTGATTTAACTTTTTCAAGTTTTAATGTCCTTTTTATTATTTTGTCTAAATAACTACAATCTTTGCCATAACCATATTCATCTACTATTTTAAAATCTTTCATTAAAAACTATATACTCCCATCACACCCAATATATATATTATCATAATTATTATAATTATTAAACAAATTATGTTGAATATGCCTTCATTTTTTATAACCCCCGGCAAATGCTTATAAATTGCACTACCACCAACATATAATAAATATCCAAGTAACCCACCAAGAACATTAAGTATTATGTCATCAACATCAAAACTTCTTCCTATATTTAGTTGCACAAATTCAACTGTGGCACTTATTAATAAAGATATTATAAATGGTGCTAAACAATTTTTGGGTTTTATATAACATGATACTATTAAACCAAATATTAAAAATGCTAGTATGTTTCCTCCGACATTGTAGATAAATAACCTACTACCAAATTCATATCGCATAATTTCTTGAAATGGTATTATGTTAAAACCACTCCCGGAATTCATTTCTACTTTCGTTAAAAGTTGAAATAGTAAAAATATGTAACATATTGATAACAGCATTAAAAATTCTTTGTAAAAAATTATTTTGTTGCGATGGTTTCTAAAATAAAAGAATCTAACTAAAATCATTGTAATTATAAATATTATTAATATCGGCCAGTTATCTTCTAATATTGATTTAATAGTATTTAGAAACATTTTTAATCAATCCCTTCATCTTGTTCTATAATAATTTCTTTTTGAGTACTTATTAACTCTTTTACTATTATAAATACTTCTATATCCATTGTACTATCATTTACTACTTTTTTCAAAACTTTTTTATCAATTATTTCATCTTTATCACTTAAATTAATTTTTATGTTTTCTATTGCTTTATTTATTCCCATTTCTAAAGCCTCTTCTTCTGTGTATGTTTTTGTTACTTTTTCAGTTTCCATTTCTGTTTCTAAGTATAAATTAAAATCAAATACTTTTAAAATATTTTTTAAATAACTATTATAATTTGTAAATCTTTCTCTTAATAATAAATGCTTATTACCATTATTTTCCCATATAATATTGTATTTTTTCTTGCCCGTTTCTATATATTCATTATAATTAAAAGGTATCTTGACATTAACTGTATACCAAGTAGTAGCATATATCTCTCCACTAGCACATGTTAATCTTTTTTCTTCTTCATTATATTTAACTATCCCCGTAACTAATGTATCTCCTTCTTTTACATAATCATTTATATTTACTAATATTTCACCATTTTCTATTAATATGTCATTTATTATCCCCGATTTTACTGCAACTATATCACATACTTTATCATCCTTGGTTGTATCAGTTATAATTCTTTCTTCTATCCTAACATTTATTATTAATCCATCTATTTCAAATTCCATCCAATCTAATTTATCTGGATATTTATCTAATATTTCTTGCTTTATTTTATCTAATTCTTTATAACTTTTCTTAAAACTTAAAACTTTTATACCATATTCGTCTAATTCTTCTTTTATTAGTTCTCTTATCTCTTTATTTTCATGAATAATATTTATTTTAAATATCATATTACTCATTATTATAAATAATATAATTCCTATTAATAAACTTGTTAAGTATATATAATTTTTTTTAATTTTATTTATTATGTTATATATTCCTAATTCTTTTACTACCTTAAATTTATAACTTACTAAATACTTATTTAGTTTTTCTAAATATTTTGCTTCAATCTTTAAATATATGTTTTTGTTTTCATACTTTATTTCTATAATATTTATTCTTAAATATTGTAGCTTATTTATAAATTTGTAATAATCATCACACTTGCTTTTTACCCAAATAATTTTATTCATAATTAAAACCTACTTTGCTTATTTGTCCTTTGATTAATGCTTCATTTGAACACATTTTATTAATAAATAAGTTTTGGCCATCAATAACTAAATTGAACTTTTCAAATTTTAATTCTATTTTTTTGCTTGATAAACTAATTAATTCAGTATAATTAAATACATGTATGTAGTCTTCATATATGTTGATAAAATATGATTTGTCATATAAAAAATTAATAAGGTTATCTTTCATATGCATGATTATCACCTTATTAATTATATGTTTTGTTTTTAATTTTAATTTAAAAGGAGAACCTTTTGTTCTCCTTAACTTAATTTTTCTTTTACTAAACTACTAACTAATGACATATCAGCATTTTTAGATGCAAGAACTTCATTTAAACGCTTCATAACTTTGCCCATTTCTTTAATACCTTCAGGCTTAATTTCACATATTACTTCCGCTACTATTTTTTCTATGTCTTCTTTACTCATTTCTTCTGGTAAATAACTAGCTAAAATATTTATTTCTTGCTCTAAATCTTTTACAGAATCCATTTTATTATATTTTTCATATTCTAAAATTGAATCTTTTCTTAATTTTACTTGTTTTTTTATTACGCTAGATATCTCACTATCTTCTAGTTCATGCTTTTTAGATATTTGTTCTAATTGTAATGCACTTTTTAACATTCTTAGTACGGAAAGTTTAAAAGTATCATGCTCTTTCATAGCTGCTTTTAAATCATTATTAATTTTTTCTAACATTATTAGCCTCTATTCTTTTTGTGAGAATTTTTAATTCCTTCTTTAATTTCATTTCTTCTTTTTACACCAGGTTTTTCATAGTGTTTTCTTTTTTTAATTTCAGAAGGGACTCCACTGCGGGCAAATTTTGCCTTAAATTTTTTCAATGCTAAATCAACATCACCATTTTTTACTACTACTTTTGTCATTTTCAGCCCTCCCTTCCGTTTTTTTCTATAAAATATTATAACATCAGTAGTATTGCATTTCAACCTTTTTTCCGTATTTTATTCGTTATTTTATTAATGACCGAAGATTTCTACCAACTGCTTTTCCTATTTCAAATATCGTTTCACAAATTCCTGCTAGGGCTGTAATTAATGCTCCTGAAATTCCACCAACTACTGCTGATAATTCTTTATTGCTTAAATACACTTAGACCTCCTTTCTATTTTCCAAAAAAACCACAAAATACACCGAGAAGAAATACTGCTATGCCACCAATTGCTAACCACGCTCCAGTAGATCCTCCTTCTATTTGCATAAGTTCTTTTTTGTTAAGTACCATTTTACCTCCTTTACATTGGACATAAAGTATTGGTTATTATCTTTTTTAGCTTAGTACCAAATGCTACTCCTAAACCATAAATCTTTACACATACATTTAATACAGCATTAAAAAAACCACCTTTTACTTCCTGTAATTCTTTGTTCGTTAATTTCATAATCCTCCTTAATTTTTATTACATTTTAAGTTACTTAATCCGTGGATGGTACCACTAACAAATAACATTAATACTACTTTAAAAGCTATTTTTATAATACCACCACCAGATATTTTACTTAATTTTTCTTTGTTTAATATCATTTAACCTCCAGATATTATCTTTTTTATTTTGGTTGCCACTTTTTCTTTATCATAGTATATAGTTGTTTCTATTATACTATTTTCCTTAAAATCATTTTTTAAATTTAATATTACTTCTTGATAATTTATATTATTACTTAAAAGTATCTCACTTATATTTTCTATTTCATAATTATATTTTTTATCTTCAATTACTAAATACTCTCCCTTTATTATAACTTCTGAATTTTCTATAGGTATATTTAATACTAATTTGCTATTTTTAATAAAACCCTTGGTATTATAAGCACTATATATTTTAATATTTAATATATATATAGTTATAATTATTACAATCGCTGTTATAATAATAAAAATGTGATATAAATGATATTTGATATTTATTAATTCATTATAACTCATCTTATGCTCCAATAGATATTATCTTATCAAATAAATTATCATGATTTTTATGAGTAACACATATTATAGTCTTGTTTTTAAAGTAGTTTTTTATGTTTTTCATTATTTTTTCCTCCAAACTGTAGTCTACTTCACTTAATGCTTCATCTAATATGAGAATTTGAAAATTGTTAAGTAAGGCTCGTGCTAAAATAATTCTTTGCTTTTCACCCCCTGAAATGTTTGTGCCTTCATTACTTATGCCCGTGTCATATCGCATAGGTTTATTTTCTATTATTTTATCAACTGCACAAATTTTACAAACATCAAAAAATTTTTTTTCGGTTACAAAACGATCCAATATTATATTGTTTTTTATAGTATCCGTAATTATATTTTCATTTTGATTTATATATAAAACATTTTTTCTTATCGTTTTTATACTTAAATCTTTTATGTTAATATCCCCAATTAATATGTTACCTTGATAATCAGTAATATACTTATCTAATATTTTACATAATGTCGATTTGCCACAACCACTATGTCCTTTAAATAATACTAATTCCCCCCTTTCTATTTCTAAATTAAAATTGTTAAAAATATTATCTATGTGATTATAGGAATAAGTTAAATTACTGATTTTTATGTTATTATTCTTTAAATAACTACTTTTCCCCATCCTTTCTTGTTCATTACTTAAAAAATCATTTATCTTGTTGTATGTTGCCTTTAAGAAATTATATTTGGGAATATTATCTATACAATTTTTTATCGGATTTAAAAAGAAACCTAATAATGTGTTAAATGTTATCAATGCTGTTATCTCTAATTTGTTATTATATATTAAATAAAACCCCCATGTATTTATAATAAAAAATCCTATTTCACTAATCCAATTCTTGATAGTCTTCTCTTTATTTAAAAAACTACTTACTAAATAATTATCATATAAAAAATTAGTTAAATTTTCTTCTATTTTCTTTAATCTAGAATCTGTTATATTTAAGTTTTTAATACTATTTATCATATTTATGTTTTCTAATAATGTATTATTAAATTCTGACTCTAATTCAATATTTTGATATGCCTTTTTAAAAATTAATTTACTTGTTATCAATCCTACTATTAAATATAAAATTAAACATAGAAAAAGGGCTAAAAAAAGATTTTTACTTATATTTAACAATAAAGGCACCGAGGCAAACATCAATAAAAAATCTAAAATACATGATATAAATATATCTGTAAATAAATTTTTAATATTGGCAAGTTCATTTACTCTTGTTATTATCTCACCACTTGTTCTACTTGATATTACCTCTAAAGGGAGATTAAAAATATGTTTTATAAATGATGCATTTAATAAGCAATCTATGTTTTTATTTAGATGATTTTCTAAATTGTTTCTTAAATATGTAAATATTAATTTTGATATCGTTATCATTCCAAATATGATAACAAATATCTTTATATATAATATGTAATAATTACTTGTAATACTATTTATCATTATCTGAAAATAATAACTACTAGTTATTGTAAAAATCATCATAAATATGCTCATTATTATTATGGTTACAAATAACTTTTTTTCTTTAAATAATATATCTAAAAATATATTAAATAAATTATTTTCTTTTTTGAATGTTATAATTTTACTTTTAGGATAAAATATTAATAATACTTTGCTCCATTCTTGATAAAATTCTTGTTTAGTTTTTACAACTTTACCTTTAGCTGGATCCATTAATATTACTTTATTTTTGGTAATTTTGTAAATAACTACATAATGTTGCATACCATTTTTTAAATTAATATGAGCTATCGCTGGTAGTCTAATTTTAGAATCTTCTAAAGAATTAACTTTAATTCCTATGCTATCAAATCCATACTTTTTACTAGCTTCAATAATATTTAAAGCACTTGTTCCTTCATTTGATGCTTTAACATCTAACCTGATTTTCTCTAAAGATACATAACCATTGTAATACTCAATTATCGATGCTAATGAACATACTCCACAGTCTTTAAAGTCTCTTTGTCTAATTATTTTCATATCCTTTTCCCCCTTCACTATATATCTTAAAACAATTAATTAATATATCTTTTTTATTTTTTAATTTTTTTCACAAAAAAAATTGTGTAAATACACAACTTTTAAAAACATTGATTACTATTATTAATTATTTCTTGGCTTTCTAACTTTTTGTAATATTAATGAGCCAGTTTCTGCTCTTTTTATAACTTCTTCTTTTGTTCCTGATAATAATCCAGTAGATATGCTTTCTTCAATATCACTAATATTTATACTTTTTAAATAATCTATATCAAATAATTCTAATAAGTCAGAAATGTCTTTAGATATAAGAGAATCATATTTACCTAGGCGTAATAATTGTAATAAAAATAAACTTGGTGGTAAATTAAGCATACTACTTATTTGCCAGAAGCCCTGATTAGATTGAAATTCAACTTTTGCTTGTTCTAATAAAAGTAACCTATAAATATCATGATCTAAGCCATCTTCTTTAGAATATGCAAAAACTCTTTTTGGCTCTAATGCATCATAATATCCTGCTGCAAAGCTTTCTAAAAAATCCTTTTTTCTTTGACTTTCAATGTCTGAATCTTGAATAGGATATATTTGAGAATAATATCCAGTTTCTAAAACTGTACTATCATCGTAGTTTAAAGAATAATATTCCATATCTGTTTTTCTATTAAATTCTTCAAGAGTTCTTACATTATTTGTTTTTAAGCCATAAAATAAATTACTATTTTTATGGCTTTGTAAAACATCTTTTTTATATTTTGCTACCTTATTCTCTTTTTCACCAAATCTATATATATCTATTACTCCATCTTTTTTATCATATATAAGCATTTTAAACCTCCCTGATTAAATTATTTATATTAAGATATTTTGTCATATTTTATAATAAAAAAACTTATATTTTAATTTTTACTTATATTTCCATCTAAAGTCCTTACCAATTGTTGAACATCATCATTTCCAATTCGAGTAGTCGTGATTATAAATTCATGAGAATCCCACATATAATATATACCTGGTGCTTCATAACTTTCTTTAAACGTTGATGTTTTTAAATCTATATATAATGAGTAGCCATTACTTCTACTACTAATTTCTAAATTTTTATCCTGTTGATATAAAACTGCAATTCTTTTTGAAATCACTCTATAAAAATCTAATAATTCGTTTTTTATTGATTTAAGTCCAATAATTTCAGCTAAATCAATATTAAATAAATATTTTTCAATATCTTTGCATTGCATTGGCCATTGATTAAAATTAATTAGATCGCTTACATATTTATTCCATATAACATTAACAATTTTTGCAGCAATGTGTTTTCCAACTATTAAAGCATTTTCATCAACTTCAATAGTTTCATCTATTTTTCTTTTTGGTTGTCCTGATAAAAATTCACCTATTAACTTTCTTATTTCTGCAGTTTTTCCTTTCCCTAATTTTCCATCAGACATATAATATGTATTTAAACAACCCAAATCATAATCACTAAATCTATAATTAGCTTTTATAATATAGTCATCATCATCTTTACTATACATCATTTCCATATGTGGTAAAAACATTTCTTTTGGATTCCATCTATGCCAATCATGTTCAGCTTTTCTTTCAAAAAATCTTTGAAATAATTGTTCACTTTCATACAATATATCTTGAACTGGCATTTTACTTTCAAAAAAATGCAAAAATTCTATAAATTCTGATGCTAAAAATTGTGGTTCATATCCATTTTTAACTTTAAATATCATATACTCTACTATTAAATCATCTACTGTTAAATTATGTTCCGAATTAATCATTTTGTCACTTCTCCTTTTTAAGGTATATTATAATACATTTTCTTAAAAATTGAAACACTTTATATTTTGTTTAAATTAAAACTCAAATTTTATTAAAAATTTGAGTAGTTATTAATATGGTGTCCCTGACAAGAATTGAACTTGTGACCCCTACCTTCGGAGGGTAGTACTCTATCCAACTGAGCTACAGGGACACACATAAATTTTAACATTATTTCTTTGAAATAGCAATTTTTATTACTTCTTCGTTTATACTAAATTCTTCACCATTTTGAACATTTTTTTCTATTTCTGTTGCTAATGTTTCCTTTTTAATATAATCTTCAAAGGCATTTATTGCTTTCTTTATTTTATCGCTTGCTTCGTAATTAATTATTATTCTATCAGTTAATTCTAAACCAGCATTTTTACGCATTAATTGTACTTTTGATACTATTTCTCTGGCTATACCTTCATTTATTAATTCTTCATCTAAATTTGTGTTTAGTATGACGTAATCATTGTTTTCCATACCGATGTTAAATCCTGTTTTGGCATCTATTCTAATATCTACCATAGTAGATGTAACTTCTAAATCTTCATTGTCTATTTTCATAGTTATTATTTCATTTTTACGTAATTTGTTAATATCTTCAAGTGATAATTCTAATAATTTTTCTTGAAATTCTTTTAAATTTTTTCCTAATGCCTTACCTACTTCTTTAAAATTTGGTAAAACTCTAAAATTCATATATGTTGATGTATCATCAATAAATGTTACTTTTTTAACATTTAATTCTTCTTTGATTAAATCTGTAAGTCCACCAATTAATAATTCATTTTTTCCATCTAAGAATATTTCGCTTAATGGTTGACGAACTCTAATTTTGTTTTCTTCACGAACAAATCTTCCAACACTAATTAGATTTCTTACTTTATCCATTTTTTCTTCTAATAATTCATCAATTAGTGTTTCATCATATTTAGGAAAATCTGCAGTATGAACTGAATATTCATTTGTTAAATTTGTATATATTTCTTCTGATAAAAATGGTACGACTGGAGCCATCATTTTAGATATTCCTACTAATACTTCATAAGTTGTTCTGTAAACTGATTTTTTAGAATCATCAAGTTTTGATCCCCAGAAACGATCTCTATTTCTTCTAATGTACCAATTTGATAAATCTTCTGATACAAAATCAGTTAAAGATCTTACTACTTTGTTTAAATCATATTCATCATAAGATTCTGTAACATATTTAAGTAATTTGTTATATTTGCTTATTAACCAACGATCTATTTCATCTCTAGAATTAACAGGTATATCACATTTATTAATCTCAATATCATCAATGTTTGCATACATCGAAAAGAAATTATAAGTGTTTCTAAGAGGATTAAAGAACTTAGAATGCACTTCTTTTAAACCGTTGATATCAAATTTTAGTGGTACCCATACCGGAGATACATATGGTAAATAAAATCTTACTGTATCTGCTCCATATTCTTTCATCGTTGTAAATGGCTCTACTATATTTCCCCGAGATTTACTCATTTTTTTGCCTTCAGCATCAAGTAATAAATCATTTACTAATACATTCTTAAATGGTGATACACCTTTAACAAATGTTGATATTACAATTAATGAATAAAACCAGCCTCTTGTTTGATCAATTCCTTCGCATATATAATCAGCTGGAAATTGAGTTTCAAATAAATCATTATTTTCAAAAGGATAATGATATTGGGCAAATGGCATTGCCCCAGAATCAAACCAACAGTCAATTACATCTTTACATCTAGTCATAGCACTACCACATTCTGGACATTTTAAATGTACTTCATCAACATATGGACGATGTAATTCTATACTTTCATCTATATTTTCAATAGCTTTTTCAACTAATTCTTTTCTTGACCCTATCATTTCACTATGGCCACAAGAACAAATCCAATATGGAAGTGGTGTTCCCCAATAACGACTTCTTGATATTGCCCAGTCCTTTAAATTTTCTAGCCAGTTACCAAATCTTTTTTCACCAACATATTCCGGATACCAATTTACTGTTTTGTTGTTGGCTACTATTTTGTCTTTTATTTTAGTAATTTCTAAATAATAACTTGGTTTTGAATAATAAATTAATGGTGAATGACATCTCCAACAATGTGGATAGTTGTGAGTTATTCTTTGTTTTTTAAATAATTTGTCGTTTTCTTTTAAATATTTAATTATTTCATCACTAGCATCAAATACTAATTGACCACGCCATGGACCTTCCATAAATTTACCATCTTCTCCAACTGGATTATAATATGGCAAATTATAATTACGACATACTCGAGCATCATCTTCTCCAAATGCTCCAGCCATGTGAACTATTCCAGTTCCATCTTCATCTGTTACATAAGGATCTACTGTTACAAAAAATGCCTTTTTATTTAGTTTAGGTCCATCAAGTAATCTTTCATATTCCCAATATTCCATTTCACTACCTTTAAAAGTTTCAAGAACTTTAACTCCATCTCCTAAAACTTTTTTAATTAAACTGCTCGCTAAAATGAATTTGTACCCTTTGCTTTCTACTAAAGAATATTCATAGTCAGGATTTACACATAATCCTACGTTGGCAAATAGCGTCCATGGTGTTGTTGTCCATACTAAAAAGTATACATCTTCATCTTTTTTCTTCATAGGTACTATTACAGTATCTACTGGATCTTCTTGATATCCTAATGCAACTTCATGGCTAGCAAGACCTGTTCCACATCTTGGACAATATGGTAATATCTTTGTTCCTTCATAAAATAATCCTTCTTCAAAAAATTTCTTTAATATCCACCATTCTGTTTCAATATAATCATTTTTGTAGGTTACATAAGGATTTTTTATATCTATTAATTGACCCATTTTGTTCGTTAAATCGGTAAATGTCTTTTCATTACGCATTACTGATTCGCGACATTTTTCATTAAATTCTTTAATACCATATCTTTCAATGTCTTTTTTATCTGTAAATCCAAGTTCTTTTTCAACTTGTAATTCTACTGGTAAACCATGAGTATCCCAACCAACTTTACGAATAACTTTGTATCCTTGCATTGATTTGTATTTACATATAGTATCTTTTAAAAATTTGGCTACTAAATGATGTAAGCCTGGATGCCCATTAGCTGTTGCTGGCCCATCGTAAAAGACAAAATATGGTGCATCTTTTCTTTCATCAATACATCTTTGTAACAAATCTTCTTTTAACCATTTGTCAAGTATCTTGCCTTCAACTTGATCAACTGGTTCTTTACTTAAACTTTTAAATCTTTCCATAATTCCTCCTTATAAAAAAAGAATGATACCAAAAGGAGTGCATATAGCACGGTACCATCCTTAAATTATCTTAATTATCTTAACGCGATTAACGAAATAACTTACTATAATTTCAGTTATTTAACTCCCGAGTGATTTATATTTGTTTAATTATATTCTACTTTCACCTAACTAGAACTCTCTAAATAATATTCCAAATATACATGTCTCGTTCTTCGTTTTTTTCAAAAACTGCTTTAATTATAATATTTTATTTTTTATTAGTCAACATATTTTTATTTAAACTAAATTAATCGGTACAATATCCATCACATAATACATAATTAAATGTATTTATTACTAAACCTTCAATTACATCATAACCTATAATAGTATAATCATATTCACTATTATAATAATATGTTCCATCTTCTGTTTCTATCTTACTAAATTTGTCACTATTTAAAATATTTTCAATTTCTTTTTTTAATTGATTGGAATTTTTAGGACTATTAAACTTAATTAATTCATGCCAATATGTTCCTATATATACAGAATGTGATGGAATATATAATACTTTTAAATCTTCTAATACTTCATAATTATAACTTTCCGTTTTTTCTGGATATATATTTTTGGCTTCATAGATATTAACTAATATGTTTTTGGTTATACTTAATACTATTACTAGTATGATGCTTATACAAAATATTATTATTAATTTATTTTGATTAGCTTTTTCTAAATATTTTTTATCTATTTTTTTCTTCTTTTTCTTTTTATGGCCTTTATAACTAATTAATATTATTACTATAGTTTCAAAAAATATTATCATTATAAATAACCAAAATTCTAAACTCCTTAAATCAATTGGATAATTCATAATTGCTGCAGTTATTACTATTAATAATATAATTATCCCTATTTCCATAATAGGTACTTTCTTTTTTTTCATATACCCTCCCTAATAAATTTATTCTATCATAATGTTTCGATATTTTCACTATTTTTTTGAATTAAAGGTATATAAATATTTTCTAATGCTTTAACTCCAGCTTCAGTTGTTGCTTCTCCCCTAAATGTAACATTCGGTCCTGTATTACTTGCTCTAACTAATGCCCAACCATTTGTATATGTTACTCTTACGCCATCAATGTCACTTATTGGGTAATTCATTGATGTTGCATATTCTTTAACTTTTTCTACTACTTGAAACTTATTAGCATCACTTACGGGGATTTTTATTTCTTCTGTTGCATAATATTTAGGAAAATCTTTTATTATCTTACTTAATTTTTCGTTAGTTTTACTCATTATTTCTAATAATCTTAATGTTGCATATATTGCACTTCCACAATCAGCATCTTTATCTCTAAAATATAAATGACCAGAATATTCTCCTCCAAAAGGTAAGTCATCGGTATGTACTTTATATTGAGTATAACTTGCTCCAGTACGATACATTATAGGATTTCCTCCGAGCATTCTTATATAATCATCTAAACTTTTAGAACATTTGATATCATATAAAAAACTTTTCTTAGGTACTCTTTGATACATATCACTTATAAATATTATCATTAAATATTCAATTGGTAATATCTCTCCCGTATCTGTTACTACCCCTATTCTATCTCCATCACCATCATATGCTACTCCAAAATCCGCTTTGTTGTCTTTTACCGCTTTTTGTAATTGTACCATGTTTTCTTTAACTGCTGGGTCTGGATGATGATTTGGAAAATTACCATCCATTATTTCATTTATGTATATAGGATGACAAAATGAAGTATCAAATACTTTGCGAACTAATAAGGCTGTTGCTCCATTACCTGGATCTATTACTATTTTTCTTTTGTTTTTTCCGTATTTTATAGAATATTTTAAATATTCTATATATTTATCTACTATATTACTATTGTTAATATTACCCATGCCACTTTTAAAATTGCCAGCAATAGTATATTTTTTAAAATCTTCAATCATTTCTCCTCGAGCATTAATCATCCCATCAAAAGAAAATTTAAAGCCATTGTCACTAGCAGGATTGTGAGAAGCCGTTACCATAATCCCAGGTAATTGGTTTAAATACCGACCATAATAATTCATTGGGGTTGTTGTTAAATTATAATTTATTATGTTGCAACCACTTGCAGTTATCCCTTTAATTAAATTTTGTGATAATGTTTCACTGGAAAGTCTGTTATCATGGGAAACTATACAAGTGTTTTTGTTGTATTTTTCTTGTAAGTATGAACCATAACTTTTTCCAATTGTATATGCCGTTTGCTCATTTATTTCATTTGGATATTCTCCTCTTATATCATAAGCCCGAAATATTTCTTCATTTATACTTTCCATTATTATCACCCTTTTTATTTTATTATTGATTCTAATGCTAATTTTATCATATCATTTAATGATTTTTGCCTATCTTCAATTGATAAAACTTTATCACTGTATTTTGAATCTGATACTGTTGCCATCGCTGTTGCTTCAATATTCATTGAATTTGCTATGTGAATTAAAGCAAAAGCTTCCATTTCTTCACCTAGAATTTCATATTCTTTTGGAATTCTATTTAAAACCCTATCATAATCAATATATGGACCAAAAACATCCATTGTTGTTAACATACCTTCATGAATTTTATCACTCATATTTAGTTCTTCAGCAGTTGATTTTATAATTTCATTTAAACTTTTGCTTGCCTTTACTACGTGTTCTTGATAATCATTATATGTATATGCAAAGTTTGATTCACTATATACTCTATCACTTAATAATACTTCTCCAACTAATGCTTTAGGACTTACTGCTCCACATGTGCCTATTCTAATTATTTTTTTTACATTAAAATAATGTATTAATTCAAATGCATAAATACTCATGCTAGGCATTCCCATTCCACTACCCATGATAGTTACTCTTTTACCTTTATATAATCCAGTATATCCTAACATGTTTCTAACACTAGTTACTAACTTGGCGTCCTCTAAAAATTCTTCAGCTATATATTTTGCTCTTAATGGATCTCCGGGCATTAATACTATTTGGGCTATATCACTTTTATTTTCTACTTTAATATGAATTGGTTCTTCTCCAATAAACATAAAAATCACTTTCCTTCTATATTAATTTTAACAAAATATCTAAACATTTACAATAAATACATTTTTTATTAACAAATTATTGTCAAAAAAAATAACTTTATGCAAAAGTTACTTTTAAAATGTTTTCTAAATCGAATTCAAATATATTTG
Organism: uncultured Bacilli bacterium; assembly: GCA_944331865.1. Classification (GTDB taxonomy): domain Bacteria; phylum Bacillota_I; class Bacilli_A; order RF39; family UBA660; genus Onthocola_B. Next base: position 34,233 of record CALVIZ010000002.1, read on the forward strand.
CTAAAAAATTTTTTAATTTTTCGTTTCCTTCTATTTCTTTATTGTAGATAGTTTTTAATTCTAATTGCAATTCATCACTTGCTAAAATATATATCGCTTTTAATATTTCTCTTAATAAATAAAAATATATATCTTCTTTAACATCTTTTTTATATTGATATATTAAATTTCTTAGTGATAATTTAAATCTTTCTTTTAAAATTTTATCTTTATTTTTTTGATGATCATTATCATCTATATTGTAAAATATGTTGGCTGTATCACTAATTATATAAGTATCTGTTGGAATTGAAAAATCACTTTGTAATAATAATTCACCAATTTGAGGAATTATAAATGCTAAATAATATTTTAATTCTATAAATGGACCATTTTGACTATTATGAAGAGCAAGCATTAATTCATCTATTGTTAAATAATTATTTAATCTTCTTTCATAATCATCTATTTCCAGTCTTGAAAAAATTAAATTTGATAAACGAGTTAATATTTTTATTGATGATTCTGATGAGTATGATACAAGAGTAATTCCTAAAGGTATATATTTTTTAATATCTAATATTTTGTTAAGTAATTCATGCATTTCAAAATCTCTTAAGTTATTTAATATTGCTTCTTCCTTTTTTAACAAATAATTTAATATTATTAATAATTTATTATAATCTGGAGAATCTTTTTTATTACTTTTATCTAAACTTTCTAAGTCATCAAATATTATTTTCAATTTTTGTTCTAGTCGTATTAATTTATCTACCATATTATCTTCCTACCTTTATGCTTGCATATATAGGAATTTCTTTATCACTATTAATATTTGCTAATATTTCTTCTATATATCTTTTAGCCTCTTCATAATTTTTATTAGATAATAATTGATCTAATAAATTTAAAAATAATTCTTTATTATCAGCTATTGTAATTATGGCTCTAATAAAACTAATTTGATAATATATTAAATATGAATCAAGTTTACGAGTTATATATACTAATAATATTTTTAAATGTTCTTTAAATGATTCAAATAATATTTTGTCTTTTTCTTCATTAGTTATATATCCTAAATCCATATATAATCTAATATTGATTATAGGATTTTTGTTAATTTCAAAATTGTTACTTATTAATTGTGCTTCTAAATCTTTGCCAATATTAAAATATGAATAATAAATGGATACAATTAGTTGAGATGCAATTTCTGGATGCATTTTCATTATTTTATCTAATATAGCTAATGAAATTAAAAAGATATCTTGTTGAATTGTTGCATTAATGTCTATTTTATTATCTACACTATTTATAAATGCTAATTTGTTTTTTAAATGGTCTAGTAACATATTTTCATAAGGATTTAATTTTTTACTTAATTCTTCTATTTTTTTAAATATACTGTCTATATTAAATTCTTCTAGTAATTGCGATATTAAAGCATTTTCTTTAGTTGTTTTTTCTTTTATTTTAGCAGTTATCTCTAAAAATAAACCACTTTCTTTTTTTCCGGCAATTTCTAAATCAATTAAATCATCATAATATTCATTAATTTGTGCTCCTATTTTTAATAACATATTTATTATTTTATTCATGTTAATCCCCCAAAAGTAAAACTATGATATCACATTCTTTTTATTTTAACAATAAATATACTTAAAAAAAATTTATATTATTCTTTAATTTTTATTTTATCTTTACTTTCAATATATTTATCAAAGCCTCTAAATCCATTTTTTTGATAATTAAATTCATTTATATCTATATTTTTTATTTTATTTATTTCTAAATATTTATTTAAATCTTCTTTTGTTATGTCAGTATATTCTATTATATCTGTAAATCTTGCTAATAGTTCTTTACTAAATTCATGGTTATAGTTCTTTAAGTCATCCATAAATCCTATTTTTTTACTTCCTTTTACATTACTTGTAGCAAAAATTAAAGTATTTTTAAAATTTATTTGTTCTCCTTTAGCATTAGTAATTATACCTTCATCAAATATCTGTAAAAATAAATTTAAAACTTGTGAACTGGCTTTTTCTATTTCATCTATAAGAATGCAAGTAAATGGTTCTAATTTGATTTTGTCAAATATCGCTCCATCATCATAGCCAACAAAACCTGCCGAAGCTCCAATTAATCTTGATATTGTAGATTCATTATTGTATTCACTCATATCTAACTTTAATAAGTTCATATTAAAGTATTTGCTAATTTTTTTTACCGTTTCAGTTTTACCTACACCAGTTGAACCTGTTAATAATAAAGATGTCGGTTTATCATCAAATTTATTTTTTATATTTGTTATTATCTTTTTAATTGCTTGTTCTTGACCTATTATATTTTTGTTTAAATATTTCTCTAAGTCCAAATAATCGGTTTTTAATAACGGAATGTTGTATTTACGACTTAATAAATTTATTATATCATTTTTATTTATTTTATTAGCTTGCTTTGCTAATGATTTTAATTTTTGGTTTATTGATAATTCTTGATTATGTAATATTAATGCTTTTTTAAAATCATTTAATTTAACCATATTTTCTTTTTCTTTAATTAGTTTGTTTTTTTCTATTAATAATTTATTTGTTTTATTAAATGTAATATTATTTACCTCTTTCATTGCACAGACAGAATCTAATATGTCTAATGATTTGTCAGGATTTCTTTTTTCAATTACATATTTATTAGTGTAATAAACAATATCTTTTATGTTTTCTTTTGTAATTTTAATATTATAATGTGATTCATAGTTTTTCTTAATTTTATTTAATATTTCTATGGTTTCTTCTGTATTTGGCTCAAGTACTCTGATAAGTTCAAATCTTCTATTTAAGGCTTTGTCTTTTACTATAAATTTGTTGTACTCATTAGTTGTAGTTGCTCCAATTATTTTAACTTTTCCCCTAGCTAAATATGGTTTTAATATGTCACTAGCATTTATTGCCCCTTCAGCACCACCAGCATTTACTATTGTATGTATTTCATCTATAAATAATATAATGTCTTGATTATTTTCTAATTCTCTAATTATTTTTGTTAATTTTTCTTCAAATTCTCCACGGTATTTTGTCCCCGCAACTAAAGAACCCATTTCTAACATTACTATTTTTTTGGTTTGTAACATTGTTGGTACTTCTTTTTTCTTTATTCTTCTTACTAATTCTTCAACTATTGCTGTTTTACCAACCCCAGCATCTCCAACTAATAAGGGATTATTTTTGTTTTTCCTAATTAAGGTTTCAATTATTAAAGATATTTCTTTGTCTCTACCTATAACTAATTCTTTCATATCTGTTATATCCATTAGATTGCGTCCTATACTTAGTATTTCCAATTTTTTATTGCTTTTTTTTGCATTGTCTTTTAATTCATCATATAATTTTTCTAGATTTATATCCATTTTGTATAAAAGTCTTATTGCTATTCCTTCGCCTTCTTCAATTAAGGCTTTAAGTAAATGAAAATCTTTTAATTCTTCCTTTTTTTCACTAGCTTCTTCAATAGCTAAATTTATAATTCGTTTTAATAATGGCGTATATAATATGTAACTACTTTTTTTAGTGGCTGATCCTACTATTAACATAAGTTCTTTTTTAAAGCTTTCATATGTTAAATCATATTTACTAGCTATTTTGCTTATCTCTTTAGAATTTTTTAATAAACTTAATAATAAATGTTCACTGCCTACATATGGATGATTTAAGTTAAGCATTTCTTTTTCTGCTTCTTTAAAAATATTACTTATTTCTAAACTATATTTATCAAACATAGAATCCTCCCTACTTTAATTCTATGTAAATTATGCTTATCTAATATAAAAATTATTCAATTAAATTTGACATTAGTATTTTAAAATAAATTAGATAATATTAAATAATAAAAAAATTAATAATTGTTAAAAATGAACCATAGTTTTTTTACTAAGCTAATTTAAACATCTTTAAATTTATTAAGATAATAAAAATTATTTATCATTAAGATTTAATGTTCTTATAAGTCCATCACCTTTTATTAATGTACTATACTTAGATAAAACTTCTTCAGCTTTACTTGAATCATAATAAAATTCTTTTAATAATTCAGCTATAACTTCACTATCGTTTGATGAAGTATAAGCTGGTTTTCTTGCTGTAGTCCCTTGTGTTAATATTTTAGCTAATTTTAAAATAGCACGCCTTATTTTTGGAGGATACTCTGATATTATTTTTTTAGCTTCCTCATCCGACAAATTGATTAAAAAATTTATATTTCTACTCACATCACTCAATATATTTAATAATCCAAAAGCATATGCTGCTTGAAATGCACTTGATAAATCAACTTGACCTACTTCATCGGTAAAATAAATTTTACATATATTGCTAAACAAAAAATGAAATTCTGGATCATCACAAAAATAATATAACTTATATTCTAATTCATTTTTATTTATTATGTGATTATCTTTATTAACCACAAAACTAGCTAAAAGCAAACGTAAAAAACTAAATTCAGTTAAAATTGGTGATTTTGCATTTTTCATTTTCGACCTTTCCTTTTCTTTATTTTAATTGTATCATATTTTTAATAAATATGCATAATATATAAATTATTAAATTAAGAAATAGTGTTAATTTTCATTTGAACAAATATAAAAAAAGAACCGAAGTTCTTTTACATATAACTTACTACTGTAAATAAAACAAGTAGAATTATTAACATGCCTACTACAAATAACCAAATGTATTTCAACCATGATTTATAATCTATATTCATAAATGATAAACCGATTACTAAAATTGCACTTGTAGGCAAGAATAATTGAATAAGACCATACATTGATGTATATATAGCATTTACTAATTGCATTTGATCAGTATATACAGTTGTTAAAAAGCTTCCTACTGCATAGCCGGTATATCCTAAATCTGGACTAAATAAGGAATTGATAAAGGCACATACTGATACTATAAATGGATTAAATCCTTCAACCAAATTAAATATCCAATTGCATATTGTTGAAGTAATTGGTACACTTACGATGACACCAAATACTATGTAAGATGCAACAAATAATAATATTGGTTTAAACATTTTTTTAACTCCATCGTAGAATGCTTGAACAAATTCATTAACTTTCATACGATATAAGAATGCTATAAGCATAGCTGCTAAAACAAAAATATTGCAAAGAATAAATACATATTTTAAATTTCCTAAAGCGGTTGTTTGTTGACCAAGTATATAACTTATAATATAGAAATCTTCAGTTGGTGCAAGTCCTATTAACCATTCATGAAATTCATTAAATGCAGTAATTGCAAAATTTGTTTCCCAATCAATATATCCTAAAATGATAAGAGCCATCATTAAGAATAATATTATAGCTACTGGAATTGCATTTTTCTTGCTACTATTTTCAACTTTAAATGGATCATCTTCTATTGTGCTATTTTTTGTATTTTTCTTTGTTTCACTTAAGACTTTTTTAACTCGCATACAAATGAAGAAGTTATATAATACTACCGTAACTGCTGCAATTATATAACGATAATTTAAGCCTTCTGTTAAGTCACTTCCTATATAATAGTCAAATGAAGTAACTCCTTCACTACCAAATGTTACCCCTAACAAACCTACTAACACTGAACCAAATGTTATAATGAAAGTAGTTAATTTGTCTAAGTTCATTTTTAATAATATACTTATAAAAAATGGAACAAATGCTAGAACAACAAATGTTTGTGAGAACAAAGATGTTAATATAAATAGAAATACAGATACCACTACTGAATATACAACAACATATTTTTTTAGTTTTTCAGCTATTACTGTTACTAATCTTTGATAACCACTTGTCTTTGCTAATACACCATACACACCAGCGATAATCAATAAGAATATGATTTTATCCATAGTGTAATATAATGCATTATACATTGATACGCTTACATCTACGATTCCTACTCTACCTAATCCATAATCATAAAAATCTCCACCAGAGAATTGACCATATGGAATTACCCAAGTAAATAATATTGTTGCTAAAACAAATACAAATATTGATTTTGATAAGCGATGATCATCAGAATTGATAGATATCATTAAGCCACCAACAATAAAACTTGTGAGTGATATAATTTTTAAAATCATGTTTGGATTAGTTTCTAATACATAATTTATTGGTGCAAATAAAAGAATGCTTAGTGCTACTAGTATTGAGCCAATAAATGCTGTTGTTGTTAGCTTTTCTTTTAATGATTTTGCCATTAATAGATATATTCCAATAATTAGAAAATCTATTCCCATAATTTTTAAAACCATATCTGGAGTAGTTGCATCAACAAAATATGATACTGCAAGTAGGATTATTCCTATCAAATCCATTAAAGCTCCAATGCATTTTAACATCCCATGTTTTTCAATTATCTTTCTCATTTTCTTTACCTCCTTATTAAAATTATATCACTCATATTCAAGAAAAAAAAGCAAATATTGCTTTTTTGCTTATTTTTTTTAAAAAATTAGGGTTATTAATTCTAAAATTAATATGTTTGCAATAGCTATTGTTACAACTATTTTAAATGCCCATTTAAACCATGTTGTATATTCTACTTTAGCAAGAGCAAGTCCACCCATTATTGCTCCACAAGTTGGAGTAATTAAATTTACTAAACCATTTGCTGATACTAAAGTCATTATTGTTACATCAACATTGTAATTAAGAGTACTAGCAACTCCCCCAATAATCGGTGTTGATAATACTGCTAAACCACTTGATGATGGTACTAATATTGATAATACAACATGTAATAAATAATTAAGTGGTACGAATGCTACTTCTGGTAAATTTGATAATAAATCTGCAGCATTATATATTATGTAATTATCCAAATAGGTTACATTCATTAATACACTTGCTCCTCTTGCTACAGCAATTATTAAAATAACACCTATCATATCATTGGCACCATCTATAAATGTGTCGACTAAATCTTTTTCTTTCATACGAGCAATTATTCCAATGATGATTGCCATTACAAAGAACCAAACTGATGCTTCTGCAAAATACCAACCACCTAATGGAGTTCCTGTTAACCAACCAGTAAATTTATCAAAAATGGTTACATTAAAATCTCCCCATGGAATAAAACCAATTATCATTACTAAAAATGTTAGTCCCATTAATATTAATGTAATTTTTTGTTTTGTTGTTAATTTTACTTCTTTTTGTTTATCTTTTGCCCCTTCTATTTCAGCTGCAAATTTCTTTTCCATTGCTTTTTGTTCTTGAAGTGATAAAAATGTTGAACCTTTATCATCTTGAACTTTTTTAGCATAATTCATTACGAATATTATTGATATTAATAATGTTGTTAGCCATAACAATAAACCTGTAAATATTATTAAGCCTTGATTTGCTGAAACGCCTTCCGGTAAACTGCTTATTGCTACTCCTACTGCAAATGGATTTACTGTCGATCCTAATACCCCAGATCCAGCTCCTAGTAAGATTACTGCTGATCCTACCAATGTATCCATTCCTGCTGCTACCATGGTTGCTGCTAGTAAAACATAAAATCCTACCGTTTCTTCTAACATTCCATAGGTTGTTCCCCCTATTGAAAATATTAACATTAAAATCGGAATTAATACTATTTCATTACCTTTTAATTTTTTTACTAATACTTTAATTCCTGTTTCTAATGCTCCAGTTTTAGTTATTATCGCTAAAAATCCACCTAAAATTAAGATGAATACTGCTACATCTACTGCATCTGCAAAACCTAAAACTGGTGAAAGTAAAAAGTCTGATAATTTGGCTCCTACTGTACCACTACCATCAACTAATACTTCATCTACAAATTCAGCATTCGGTAATAAATGAGAAATTATTGCTAATGCGATAATTAATATAAATATAATTGAAAATGCTGATAACATAAATTTTTTTCTTTTGGCCATTTTTATTCTCCTCCTAGTATTTTAGTACCTATTTCATCTTCAAAAGCAAATTCAGCTTGTTCAAGTGATGTTATTATTGCTTCTTTATTAGTGCTTTCTACAAATGATATACATGCTTCAATTTTGGGTAGCATACTGCCTTTAGCAAATTCTTCGGCTTTTATATATTCTTTTGCTTCATTCACACTCATTTTAGATATACCTTGTTCATTACTTTTTCCAAAATTTATATAAACTTTATCTATTGCTGTTAATATAAGTAATATATCTGCATCAATTAATTTAGCTAGTAATGCACTAGATAAATCTTTATCTATTACAGCATCTACCCCTTCTAATAATTCTTCGGCATTTTTTTTAACAACTGGTATACCACCACCACCAACTGCTATAACTATAACATCTTCATTAATTAATTTTTGAATTACCCTTTTTTCAATGATATCTATTGGCTTAGGAGATGGTACTACTCTTCTAAACCCACGATTAGCATCAGTTGCAAATGTATATCCTCTTTCTTTTGCCAATTGATTTGCCTCTTCTTCCGTGTAAAAAGCACCAATTGGTTTTGTAGGATTTTTGAAAGCTGGATCATTTGCATCTACTAATACTTGCGTTATTACGGTTATACAATCTTTTTTGATTTTATTTCTCTCAAGTTCATCCTGCAAAGCTTGTTGTAATTGATAACCGATATAACCTTGAGACATACTACCACATTCTGCAAATGGCATTATAGGAATACTGTCTTCCATCTTAGCTGCATATTCCATTGCTAAATTAATTTGACCAACTTGTGGTCCATTACCATGCGTTAAAACTATTTGGTGATTATCTTTAATTAGTTTTACAATTATTTTAGCAACTTTTTCTAAATTAGCCATTTGCTCTTCTGGGGTATTTCCTAATGCATTTCCTCCTAATGCTATAACTATCTTACTCATGTTCGCCTAATGTGGCATACATTATCGCTTTTATTGTATGCATTCTATTTTCTGCTTCATCAAATACTTTGCTTTGTTCTGATAAAAACACTTCATCTGTTACTTCCATTTCTTTTAAACCAAATTTTTCATAAATTTCTTTGCCTATCGTTGTGTTTAAATCATGAAATGAAGGTAAACAATGTAAAAATATTGCATCTTTGTTAGCATTTGCCATTACATCTTTATTTACTTGGTAATTTCTTAATAAATTTATTCTTTCAGCCCAAACATTATCAGGTTCTCCCATTGATACCCATACATCTGTATAAATAACATCAGCATTTTTTGTTGCTTCCATTATATCTTCTGTAAATTTAATAACGGATCCTGTTGTTGCTGCTATTTCTTTACATATTTGAATTAAATTTTCATCTGGCCATAAACTTTTAGGGGCTGCTAATGTATAATTAACTCCTAGTTTGCTGCTAGCAACCATTAAGGAATTTGCTACATTATTTCTTCCATCACCACAAAATACTAAATTTATTCCTTTTAAACTACCAAAGTTTTCTTTAATTGTTAGGAAATCAGCAAGCATTTGTGTAGGATGAAATTCGTTTGTTAAACCATTGTATACCGGTACATTTGCATTTTTAGCTAATGTTTCAACTATACTTTGCTCAAAACCACGATATTCTATTCCATCATATATTCTTCCTAATACTTTGGCTGTATCTTCAATGCTTTCTTTTTTACCCATTTGAGAACCTTGAGGATCTAAATAAGTTACATGCATTCCTAAATCATATGCAGCAACTTCAAAGGAACAACGCGTCCTAGTTGATGTTTTTTCAAATAAAATAGCAATATTTTTACCTTCTAAATATTTGTGAGGAATATTGTTTTTCTTTTTGTTTTTTAAGTCAATACTTAAATCTAATAAGTATTCTATTTCCTCTTTTGTATAATCAAGTAATTTTAAAAAACTTCTGCCTTTTAAATTCATTAATCCTCCCTAATTAGTGGCATGCTCATACATCTTGGACCACCTCTACCACGAGATAATTCTGCACTTGCCATTTCTATTACTTTTATGCCATGCTCTCTTAAAACTTCATTAGTTATATTGTTACGATTATATACTACTACCACCCCTGGTGCTATGCATAGTGTATTAGTTCCATCGTTCCATTGTTCTCTTTGCGATGCAACATCATCACCACCAGCACAAGGTATTAATATAACCTTTAATCCTAAATACTTACTTAAAATATTTTCTAATGAATCATTTATCTCTTTTACATTTAAATCTTCATCACTATTAGGGTCATTGCCTTCTGTTATTTCAAATACTTGTAAGGTCTTCATTATTCCTGGATGATATGTAAATTTATCAATATCTATTTGGGTAAATACTGTATCTAAATGCATGAAGGCTCTTGATTCAGGAATATTAAAGGCTAATATTATATCAATTTCACAATTAGGATTCTTAAATAAATTTTTAGCTAGTTTATCAATTGCTCCTGCTTCAGTTCTTTGCGATATTCCAACTGCAAGTACATGTTCATTTAAATTTAAAACATCTCCACCTTCAATATGCCAATCATAATCTCGGTCAAAATATTTTTCTACTTCACCTTTAAATTTTGGATGATATTTAAATATGTAATCAGCATAAATAGTTTCTCTATTTCTAGTAACTGAGTACATTTTATTTAAAACTATACCATTTCCAACACTAGCAAATGGATCTCTTGTAAAATATAAATTGGGCATTGGTTCTACTATAAAATCGGTTTCATCAGTTACTAAATCAACTAAAGATTTTTCTAAAACTCTTTTTTCACGATCTAGTTCATAAATTTGAACTCCTTCCATAGTTTTTAAAACAAATTCTTTAGTTTCTTCAATACTCATTAAATATTCAAATACCAAGTCACGATATTTCGGGGTATTTACTCCTGCTTCTTCAATAAATTGCTTTAAAAATTTTTCTTTAATTTCTGGATTAAAATCCAAAGTTTCAGTCATTAAATCTTCTAAATAAAACACTTTGATATCATTATCTCTTAATATTTGAACAAATTCATCGTGTTCAGCTTGAGCAACTTTTAAATATGGAATATCATCAAATAATAAGCGATGTAAAGTATCTGGTGTTAAATTCAATAATTCCTTACCAGGCCTGTGTACTAAAACTTCTTTTAGTGGTTTAATTTCACTTTTAACATTAATTGTGCTCATGTATCCTCCTCTATTATAATTATTATAGCATATAAAAAAAAGAAAAACTATCATTTTTTGATAGTTTTAAAATCCAAATTGAATTCGTGTTAAGCTAAAATCTTGGTTATCTAATTTTCTAAATATTTCTGCTGCAACTTTATTTGCTTTTTCATAACTTCCATCTTCTTCTTGATTATTTTCCATTAATGCTCTTACATTTTCAACTGTTTCATCATTTGCTAATAATAATGCTGATAATACTAAACCTTGAGAGTTATAAAGAGCAAATAAATTATTGACTGAATCTAAATAAACTATATCCATATTTAACATAAATACTAATTCATCTTTACATATTTTATAAACCATATTACTTATTCTTTCTTTTAAAGCATCTTCATCTATTTGATACTTTTTACTGAGAGTATCTGAATATATTATAGGACATTTATCTACTACAAATCTTTTAGCTAATAATTCCCCTTCTAAAAAACTTAGACAATATCCTAAATCATATTTTTGCTTTCCCATTAATGGTTTTAAAAATGGTTCATCATTATTTTGATTTATTGATAAAAGTAATTTTATTATATCTTGGGCAAAATATTGCTCTAATTCTAAAGTAAAGACAGTATTTTGATATTCTAAATTTCCTTCCATTAACTCATAATAGTTTTTTATTATTAAATCTATTATTTGATTTATTAATCTTGTTGCGGCATAATTTTTAAAAGGAATGCTGCGAGGAATTAAATATAATAATGTATCATCTGCAAGTAAACTATAATGTTCATATAAATACTTTATTATTTCTTCTAATTCATCAATATTTTTGGGTAATTTTTGCAATAATAAATTTTCAAAATATTTTAATGCTTTTATTTCATGTAATATATCTTCATATTCTTTACTCTCTTTTTGATTAGATGTCTCTAATAAATATAATTTATCATATTTTCCCTTAATGCTTCTTCCAATATTCATTAAATTATTTAAGTTTTTATAATTTTTTTTAATTACTTGATTTTCCATTTTTTACCTATTTATCTTTAGGTTTCATAGTTGGAAATAAAATTACTTCTCTAACTGTTTCACAACCAGTTAGTAACATCACTAATCTATCTATTCCTATACCTAAACCACCTGCTGGAGGCATACCATATTCTAATGCCTCAATAAAATCTATATCCATTTCATTTGCTTCTTCATTACCTAATTCTTTTTCTTTAAGTTGACTAGCAAATCTTTCATATTGATCTATTGGATCATTTAATTCAGTAAAAGCATTGGCATATTCTGAACCAGCGATAAACAATTCAAATCTTTGTGTAAATCGTTCATCTTTAGGATCTTTTTTTGCTAATGGGCTTATTTCAATTGGATGACCAAATACAAAAGTTGGTTCAATTATTGTATCTTCTACATATTTTTCAAAAAATGCATTTACAATGTGACCATAAGAAAAATGTTGTTCTATTTCAATGTTATGTTCTATTGCTAATTTTTTAGCATCTTCAAAACTCATATTTTGGAAAAAATCTATTCCTGTTTTTTCTTTTATTAAATCAACCATATGTGCTCTTTTAAATTTAGGAGCTAAATTTAGATGATGACCTAAAAAATCAACTTCGTATGTACCATTTAATTTAAATGCGGCATTGCTAATTATGCCTTCACAAATATCCATCATGCCTTCTAAATCAGAAAATGCTTTATATAATTCTATCGTTGTAAATTCTGGATTGTGCTTGCGATCCATTCCTTCATTTCTAAAAAGTCTTCCTATTTCATATACAGCATCCATACCTCCAACTAATAGTCTTTTTAAAGGTAATTCAGTAGCTATTCTTAAATACATATCAATATTTTGTGCATTGTGATGAGTTACAAATGGCTTAGCTGCTGCACCACCTAAAATTGTTCCTAAAATTGGAGTTTCTACTTCAACATAGCCTAAATTATCTAGATATTCTTGAATATATCTTATAATTTTAGGACGAGCAAATGCTACTTTACGAGCATCATCATTCATTATTAAATCTACATATCTACGACGATATCTTTCTTCAATATCATTTAATCCATGATACTTTTCTGGAAGCGGTCTTAATGCTTTAACTAAATGAGTATATTCTAAACATTTTACTGTAATTTCACCAGTTTGGGTTTTCATTAATATTCCTTTTACCCCAACTATATCACCAATATCTGCACTTTTAAATAAATTATATGTTTCTTCACCAACATCATTTATTGAAATATATATTTGAATATTTCCTAGTTTATCTTTAATTGAAAAAAAACTTGCTTTACCCATTTTTCTAATAAACATTATTCTACCTGCTATTGATACTTCTATATGCATATTTATTAGTTCATCATGTAAAACTTCTTGGTATTTATCTTTTAATTCTTTAGAAAAATTAGTTACTTCAAAACGATGTCCAAATGGATCTATTCCTAGTTCTCGTAACTTTTTTAATTTTTCTCTTCTGACTAATTCTTGTTCACTAAATTCTCTCAACTTCATCACCTGCACATATTATACTTAATTTCTAAATAAAAGTCTATTATTTATATTAAAAATATGCATAAAAAAAAGTCAATTTAATGACTTTTTTATATCTTATATAGTTTTTTGTTTTTCTTAGATACTATGTATATTACTGCTACTGCTCCAACGCCACAAGCAAGTATTGTTAGCGGAAGTGTTGCTCCAGTACTTACTTCTTCTTCGACATCTACTTCAATTTCAATTTTACCACCTACTGATGGATTATTAACTGTTAATGTACAACCCGTTACTCCTTCTTCTACTTCAAGTACTACTGTTGCTAAATCAAATTTAGATGCACTTATACCTTCAGTTGATGTAAACATAAAACTTGCAGAATTTCCAGTATTATTTTTCCATCCATCGGCAGCTGTAACTGAAACTATTTTTCCTTTGTCTGATGGGGTAAATACAAATTCGCCACTAAATTCATTTAATGTGGTATTATTGTTTTCAATCCATATTTCACATACAGATTGACATACACCTTCAGGACAATCTGTTTTCTTTTCACAACTACCCTTTATGTCTAATGCCTTTGCACTTAAAGGTAATATTGCAACTATACATACTACTAAAAAACCTATAAATTTTTTCACACACATCTCTCCTATCTCTATTATGTCTAAATTATAACATAAAAATACAAAAAACAACATATTTTTTTAAAAATTATATTAAAATGTGTAAAATTGTGTTATAAATTAGAAATAATTCAGGAAAAATTTCATCAAGTTTTTACACTTAGTTTTAAAATGTATAAATTATTAGTTTTTCTTACGCATTAATTTATGATCTGTATCAATTATTTCAGTTACATTATTAGTATTTCTTGATTTTATTGTTCCTATATTTTTCATATTCAAATTATCTATTACCTCAGCATCTGTTAAAACACAAGTAAACAAATCATAACAACAAATTGTTTGAAGATTTATTCTAGCTCCTCTACTACCTGTAAAATCTATGCTATATATGTTTACCCCATCAAATGGGCCGATAAATTCTACTTCTGAGAATTTACATTCTTTTAAATTTCCGTCATAAACTGTTTGAGGATTTATTTTGGCTCCTTTGCTTTCTGTAAAATCTGCATGATTTATTTTTGCTCCATCAAATGGGCCAATAAATTCTATTCCTGAGAATTTACTCCATATTAAATCTTTTTCAAAAACTGTTTGAGGATTTATTTTAGCTCCTTTACTCCCTGTAAAATCTGAGTAACTTATATAAACTCCATCAAATGGGCCATCAAATTCTATTCCTGAAAATTTGCAATTATATAAATATTTTTTATAAATTGTTTGAGGATTTATTTTAGCTCCTTTGCTTCCTGTAAAATCTGAATTAGATATTATTACTCCATCAAATGGACCTATAAATTCTACTCCTGAAAATGTACATCCATTTAAATTTTTTTCAAAAACTGTTTGAGGATTTAATTTTACTCCCTTAAATCCAGTAAAATTAAGTCCACGTATATCTACATTATCAAAAGATACATTACTAAAATCAATCTTTTTCAATAATTTCTCAGACATTTTAAATTTTCTACAAGGTATTCTATCTGCAAATAGAGTCTCTGTAGAAGATTTATCGAATTCTATAACATCCGTAACAAATAAAATATCTGGATTAGGTAAAGTTATATATTCACCATCTTTTAATTTTTCTAAAACTTCTATTAGGTTTTGTATTTCTATATTCATTACCTCAGCATCTGTTAAAGTAGACAAACCATCATAATAAACATTTTGTAGATCTACTATAGCTCCTTTACTTCCCATAAAATTTGTTTGGGATAAATGTACTCCATCAAATGGGCCGATAAATTCTACTCCTGATAATGTACATCCTCTTAAATTTTTATCGTAAATTGTTTGAGGATTTATTTTAGCTCCTTTGCTTTCTGTAAAATTTGCACCTGCTATTTTCGCTCCATTAAACGGACCTATAAATTCTACTCCTGATAATTCACATCCCCTTAAATCTTTATTTTGAACTGTTTGAGGATTTAATTTTACTCCCTTAAATCCAGTAAAATTAAATCCACTTATATCTACATTATCAAAAGATACATTACTAAAATCAATTTTTTTCAATAATTTCTGATTTATTACAGATGTTATTTCCCAATAATATTGCCCACACTTTGCTATCTTTTCAAATAAAATGTGTGGATTAGATAAAGTTATATGCTTACCATCTTCTAGACTTTCTAAAATCTTTATTAATTGTTGTCTTTTAATCCGTAACCAATTTTCATATGTATTTTTTAAAATTTGATTAATATAAATCATTATTATCCCTCCCTATATAAATTTCATTTATATTATCAAAAAAAAGATAGGATGTCAATTTATAACATCTTAGCGTAATTTTTTCCTAAGTATAACATTTTAAAATTCCAAAGTTTAACATTTATAATGGTTTAAAAAAATAATTTGATAATATTCTTTAAGAAAATATAATTGCATTTTAGAAATGGACATTATAAAGAGTACAAAAAAATTTTATTATTGACTTATCAAAAAAATACCTAACATTATTTGAAATCTTCCGTTTCACAACAAACAAAAAATGAGCTAGCTTAGTATTTCCTAAATTTGCTCATTTTTGCTGTCAAATTCAATTTATAACATAAAAATATAAAAGTCAATATAGAAGTATATAATTACTAGAAGTGTTTTTTATTCCTAGTTAATTCCATTAAAACGAAACCAGGAGGAGGTGATTTTGGTTCGTAATCATAATAGTCTATTATCTCAACATTTGTTAAAATAGACGAATTAGCATAAGATACTTTTTTCCGATCTACTATAGCCCCCTTACTGCCTGTAAAATCTGCATATAATAAGGTTGCACCATCAAATGGACCTATAAATTCTACTCCTGAGAATATACAGTAACTCAAATCTTTTTCAAAAACTCTTTGAGGATTTATTTTAGCTCCTTTGCTTCCTGTAAAATCTGTTTCGTATAAATATATTCCATCAAATGGGCCTATAAATTCTACTCCTGAAAATTTACATCTACTTAAATTTTGGGCATAAACTGTTTGAGGATTTATTTTTACTCCCTTTAATTCAGTAAAATCCATCCCTCTTATATCTACATTATCAAAAGATATGTTACTAAAATCAATCTTTTTCAATAATCTCTCAGGTATTGCAAATTTCTTATAAGAACTACTTTCATTAAATAAAATATTTGCATCAGATAATGTCAAATATTTACCATCTTCTAGACTTTCTAAAATATTTATTAATTTTTGCCTTTCTGCTTTTATTCTATTATAAAACTCTAAACTATTTCTAATTCCATTTAAAGATTGACTATTGAAACTCATTATTATTCCTCCCATTATAATTTAAATTTATATTATCAAAAATAAGTTATGATGTCAACTAAGTCATATTATCTTACACAATTGTCAAAATTATTAATTTTTCTTCCGCATTAATTTAAAATTAGCATCAACTATCCCGGTTTCATTATTAGTATTTATTGATTTTATTGTTCCTATATTTTCTATATCCATTAGCTCAACATCTGTCAAAACACAAGTAGAAAAATCGTCATAATAAACTGTTTGAGAATCTATTCTAGCTCCTTTACTACCTGTAAAATTTGTTTTAGATATATTTGCCCCATCAAATTCACCGATAAATTCTACTCCTGAAAATGTACACCCACTTAAATCCTTATTTATAACTGTTTGGGGGTTTATTATAGCTCCTCTACTACCTGTAAAATTTGTTTTAGATATGTTTGCTCCATCAAACGAACCATCAAATTCTACTCCTGAAAATATACATCCACTTAAATCCCTCTTTATAACTTTTTGAGGATTTATTCTAGCTCCCATACTGCCAGTAAAATTTGTTTTAAACAAGTATGCTCCATCAAATTCACCAATAATGCTAAAAACAGATCTCATTCCATAATCTTCAGGAATAAATATAACTCCAGATAATACGCAAAATCTAAAATCTCTATAATAAATTTTTTGGGGAGATATTAAGGCTCCTTTACTCCCTGTAAAATTTGCTCTAGATATTTTTGCTCCATCAAATGGTCCTATAAATTTTACACCAAAGAATGTACATCCTCTTAAATCTTTTTTATAAACTCTTTGAGGATCTATTCTAACTCCTTTACTACCAGCAAAATTTGTATCATACATATATGTATAATCAAATGAACCGTCAAATTCTACTCCTGAGAATGTACATCCTCTTAAATCTTGTTTATAAACTTTTTGAGGGTCTATTTTTACCCCCATATATCCAGTAAAATTAAGGCCACGTATACATACATTATCAAAAGATATATTACTGTAATCAATCTTTTTCAATAATCTTTTAGGTATTGCAATTTCCTTATAAACTTTACCATCTTCTACCTCAATTTCCTTAAATATAATATTTGGATTAGTCAAAGTTATATATTCATCATCTTCTAAACTGTCTAAAACTTCTATTAGCATTTCTAAATTCATAAGTATCTACTCCTCGTAAAATTACATTTATAATAATCACAAAACAAAAAATCAAATATTTTTTCATTAAAACTCAAGATTTTATTTCTTTCGCATTAATTTAAAATTAGCATCAATTAACCCAGTTTCATCATTACTATTTCTTGATTTTATTGTTCCTATATTTTCCATATTTATGTCATCAATTATCTTAGCATCTGTTAAAACACAAAGAGACAAATCATCAAAATAAACCGTTTGAAGATCTATTTTAGCTCCTTTACTACCTGTAAAATCTGTTTCGTGTAAATATATTCCATCAAATGGGCCGATAAATTCTACTCCTGAGAATTTACATCTTCTTAAATTTCTCTTATAAACTGTTTGAGGTTCTATTCTAGCTCCTTTGCTTCCTGTAAAATCTGCTCCTTCTATTATCACTCTATCAAATGATTCAATAAATTCTACTCCTGAGAATTTACATTCACTTAAATTTCCCTTATAAACTGTTTGAGGATCTATTCTAGCTCCTTTGCTTCCTGTAAAATCTGCACCATTTATTTTCACTCCATCAAATGGGCCGATAAATTCTACTCCTGAGAATTTACATTCACTTAAATTTTTATTGTAAATTGTTTGGGGATTTATTTTAGCTCCTTTGCTTCCTGTAAAATTTGTTTTAGATATATTTGCACCATCAAATGAGCCATCAAATAATACTCCCGATAATACACAAAAGTTAAAATCCTTGTCATAAACTGTTTGAGGATCTATTTTTACTCCAATAAATCCAGTAAAATCAAAGCCACATATACATACATTATCAAAAGATACATTACTAAAATCAATCTTTCTCAATAATCTCTCAGGTATTGCAATTTCCTTATAAACTTTACCATCTTCTAAAACTTTTTCCTTAAATATAATATTTGGATTAGCCAAAGTTACATATTCATTATCTTTCAAACTATCTAAAGCTTCTATTAGCTTTTCTAAATTCATATTTTCAACTCCTCACAAAATTGCATTTATAATAATCACAAAAACAAAAATATCAAGTTTTTCATAACTCAAAGCTGATTTTTATTCCGTATTAATTTATAATCAGCATCAATTAGACCAATTTCATCATTAGTAATTCTTGATTTTATTATTCCTATTTTTTCCATATCTATGTCATCCGTTATCTCAACATCTGTTAAAACACAAAGATACAAACAATCATAATAAACCGTTCGAAGATTTATTTTAGCTCCTTTGCTTCCTGTAAAATCTAATTCGTTTAAATATATTCCATCAAATGAACCTATAAATTCTACTCCTGATAATTTACATTTTTCAAAACTATAAAGTGTTTGAGGATTTATTCTAGCTCCTTTGCTTCCTGTAAAATCTGCACCATTTATTTTCACTCCATCAAATGGGCCTATAAATTCTACTCCTGAGAATGTACATTCTTTTAAATCACTGTAAATTGTTTGAGGATTTATTTTAGCGCCTTTACTTCCTGTAAAATCTGCACCATTTATTTTCACTCTATCAAATGGGCCAATAAATTCTACGCCTGAAAATTTGTTCCAACTTAAATCTTTTTCATAAACTGTTTGAGGATTTATTTTAGCTCCTTTGCTTCCTGTAAAATCTGCTCCTATGTAATCTGTATAACCAAAATATACTAATTCTACTCCATCAAATGAGCCGATAAATTCTACTCCTGAGAATGTACATCCACTTAAATATTTATTGTAAATTGTTTGGGGATTTATTTTAGCTCCTTTACTTCCTGTAAAATTTGCACCAACTATTTTTGCGCCATCAAATGGGCCGATAAATTCTACTCCTGATAATATACACCATATAAATTTTTTTTCAAAAATTGTTTGAGGATTTATTTTAGCTCCTTTGCTTCCTGTAAAATCCGCTCCTTCGCTTCCTAAATCATCAAAATGTACTAAGTCCGCTCCATCAAATGGGCCAATAAATTCTACTTCTGAAAATTTACATCCTCTTAAATTTTTTTTAAAAACGGTTTGAGGATTTATTTTAGCTCCTTTGCTTCCTGTAAAATTTGCTTTTTCTATCATTACTCCATCAAATGGACCTATAAATTCTACTCCTGAAAATTTGTTCCAACTTAAATCTTTTTCATAAACTGTTTGAGGATTTATTTTGGCTCCTTTGCTTCCTGTAAAATTTGTTCCTTCTATTATCACTCCATCAAATGGGCCGATAAATTCTACTCCTGATAATTTACACCCTCTTAAATTTTTTTTAAAAACGGTTTGAGGATTTATTTTTATTCCCTTATATCCAGTAAAATTAAATCCTCTTATGTCTACATTATCAAAAGATACATTACTAAAATCAATCTTTTTCAATAATATCTCAGGTATTGCAAATTCCCTATAAGAGTAGTTCTCATTTTCTTCAATTTCATTGAATAAAATATCTGCATTAGATAATGTTAAATACTTACCATCTTCTAGGCTTTCTAAAACATTTATTAGATTTTGCCTTTCAGCTTCTATTCTATTATAAAATTCTAAACTATTTCTATCTTCATTTAAAGATTGACTATTGAAACTCATTATTATTCCTCCCCATATAAATTAAAATTTATATTATCAAAAAAAATATATGGTGTCAAGTAAAATTAACTTAAGAAATTTTTTATTATTGATTAAAAAAATACCTAACATTATTTGAAATTTTCTGTTTCACAACAAACAAAAAATGAGCAATCTTAGTATTTACCTAACTTTGCTCATTTTTGCTGTCAAACTCAAGTTATAATATAAAAATACAAAAAACAACATATTTTTTTAAAAATTATATTAAAATGTGTAAAATTGTGTTATCATATTAAAGTAATATAGGTGAAGTTATGAAAAAAGTATTAATAAGAATAAAGGATAATAGTTTTATTGTAAAAGAAAAAATTAAATTGTCTAGTGAATATAAAAATATTTTAAATACTAATGTAATTAGTTGTAATGAACTAGTTTTTTCTAATGAATATATTGTAAATAACCCCAAAATTGTTAGTAATTTTATTCAAGAATTATCTAAAACTTACAATATTGATACTTTAATAATTGAAAAAAATGACTTTACTTTGTTATTCTTGAATATTGTAAAAAATAATAAAAACATAACTTCTTTAATTTTAAAAGATGATACACCTTTAACTTTTAAAATGTGTGAAGCTATTATGCACTCTTATGTTAAGAATGTCAATTGTTATACTTTACAACCATTTATGATAGAATACCTTGATAAATATAATATTATTGTTGAATCTAGAAATGAAATACTATATTTATCTAAATTTATGATTGATAATAATTTAAGTATTTTTTCATCTATGTTTTATAAAATGACTCTAAATATGGATTTACCCTTGAATGAACAAGATGAACAAGATTTTGAAGCTTTTTGTAAAATTAATAAATATTTAAAAAATATTAATGTTAATATTGTTAATAAAAATGATTTAGAATTTATTATTAAAACTTTAAGACAAAATAATAAAAAGAATATTAAAATTAATATTCATGAAAATATAAGTAATGTAGAATTAATTGAATATTTAAAGAATTTTAATAAGAGGAAAAGTAAAAAATATAAAATATATTTTCGCTTAGTATATAGTAATGATTATTTAAAAGATAATATTTTTAAACAAACTAATTTAAGTTTACTTAAAACATGTGGTTATTTAATTTTGTTAATTGTATTTTTTTCTTTTGGTTATGTCTTTTATGATAATTATAAATCTATGCAAAGTGATAATAACATAAAAGAAAATATAACAAAAGTTATTGAAATAAATGATTCTGAAGATATTATTGCGGAACTTAATAAAGATAAGCAGGAAGATGAAAAATTAGTTGTTAATGAAGATATTGCTAGTTTAATAAATGTAAATCCAGAAGTAGTGGCATGGATTAAAGTTAATA
This sequence comes from uncultured Bacilli bacterium, assembly GCA_944331865.1. Classification (GTDB taxonomy): domain Bacteria; phylum Bacillota_I; class Bacilli_A; order RF39; family UBA660; genus Onthocola_B. The sequence goes on from CALVIZ010000002.1 coordinate 56,316, forward strand.
ATACTAATATTGATTATCCAATAACCCAAACAGATAATAATGAATTTTATTTAAAACATAATTTCTATTTAGAAAAGGATAATAATGGTTGGGTTTTTATGGATTATCGAAATCATACTGATGATTTAAGTGATAATATCATTCTTTATGCTCATAATAGATATTATAGTGGTATTATGTTTGGTACATTACAAAATACTTTAAGATATAGTTGGTATACTAATCCCGAAAATCAAATTATTAGTTTAAGAACTCTATATGAAAATTTAGAATATCAAGTATTTTCCGTTTATAAAATTACAGTTACTACCGATTATATGCAAACTTTATTTGCAGATGATAATGATCGATTAAACTTTTATAATATGTTAAAAAATAGAAGTATTTATAATTTTAATGTTGAACTTAAAGGTAGTGATAAAATAATAACTTTATCAACTTGTGCTGAAGATAATAGTAGATATGTATTACATGCTGTTTTAAAAAACGATGATAAATAGTTCATCGTTTTTTTTTTAATTGTAATTTCAACCGCACCATTTAATATAATTTTAACAAACAATAAAAATTTGTCAATTTTTTTCTTTTTTGTTTGATAATTTTTATAAATATATATTATGGTTTTTTTGTCAATGACACGCAGTGTTTATTTTATCATTGACAAAAAAATCATAATATTATTACAATTTTAATCAAACAAAAATAATAATTAATATTCCATTTCTTTTTCATATGAGTTTTTAAATCCAAACATTTTTCTTGGCATTGAATTAATATTAAATGCTATGTCATCTAGATATATTTGTGGGGTTATTTTAAATGACATTCCTTTTGGTAAATATCTTCTTACTATTGCATTTGTTCTTTCATTTGTTCCTCTTTGAAACGAACAATATGGATCACATTTATATAGTTTTACTCCTAGTCTTTTTGCTGCTATTCCCATTGCTCTAAATTCTAATCCATTATCTATTGTTATTGATTTTACTTTTATTTCATTTTTTATTATATATTTATATATTAGGTTTGCTGTATAATAATCATATCTATATTCTGACTTTATTAACCATACTCTCCTTGTACATCTATCAACTATTGATACTATTGATTGTTGTTCATCCTTTTTTCCTAGTATTGAATCTATTTCCAAATGCCCTGGCTCTCTTCTTTCTTCTATATATTTTGGTCTTAATCCTATTGGTAATATTGTTTTATTTTCTAGATTCCATATGAAATGTTCCATCATTCCACTTCTCTTTTTCTTTTTGTGCTTTTTATAACATAAATCTGTTCTTTTTAAATATATTTTTCCTTGTTCTATCCAATTATATACTTGTTTTACACTTACACTTTTTTCTCCTAAATACATTTTCTTAAATCGATATACACATACTTCTATTGAATGATCTTTTCTATCATAATGATCAAATAAATATTTTATAAATATTTCATATTTCTTATTTATATCTATTTTCCTTTTTTTATATATTCCCGCTTTATATCTTGATATTGTTGAATGACTTATACCTAATCTTCTTCCTACTTCTCTCATTGATAAATTTTGTTTTAACAAAATATCAATTTCTACTTTATTTTTTTCTGTTAATTGTTTATAATGCATATAAGAGCTCCTCCTTGCCGGGTTGTGGGCTCTTTTATTATACCAAAAAAAGCCGCACCTTGTGGTGCGGTTCAAATTTCAATTTAGGAAAAACGATGATAAATAGTTCATCGTTTTTTTATAAAAAAGGATTTATTCTTTGTAATTCTTCATTACTATTATACATATTCATTTCTTCAAATATTCCTTTAGTTAAATCAGCATTTTCATTATAAAAATCAATAAGTAATTGAGCCCCTAATTCTTTATCACATAGTATCTCTTCTATTAAGTTATCTATATCTTCACCTTGATCTATTAAATCTATTAATATTTCTGTGCTTTCTTTTTCTTTATCTTCACTTTCTTCATTAAAATCATTTTCAGAATAATAATCAGATTTATATAATACATTTTTATAAATATTAAATAACATATATTGTATTAAAAAACGAATGTCTAAATTAAATTCTATTACCAGTTCTAAAAATTTTTCCCAAATAAATACATCCTCATTTTTGCCATATATATACCTACTTTGAGCTTGAGCCAGTTCATTTAGTTCTATTATTTTACTAATTATCCGTTCTTCATCCGATAAATCTTTAGCATTATCTTCCATTGTAAATATTGAAAAAGGATTTATTTTTAATAATTTACTTATTTCTTTATTAGCAATTAAATATTCCCTTGCTTTGTAACTTACTAAATAATTACCCTCATTAACCATTTCAACATAATATAAAATAATCATTTTATCAATTGGTTTTTTTATTTTTTCTTTTAAAGATAAAGATTCTATGTTTTCTTTAACTGAATCGCTATATGGCATTGGTATATTTATTGCTTTAAAATAATTAATAAACAAATAAGCCATTTCATATACATATAATTTTAATATAACGATAATGTTTTCTTTTGTTAAGTTGTATTTATCTATGTATTGGGCAAAATCATTTTCAAAATTAGTAGACTTGCCTTGTAAATAATTTGTTATTTCATCTACTATAGTTTCACTATTATATAAAACATTAGTATTAGCATTAAATTTTTGAATAATTTCTATAATAATATTTTCTTTTAGCTCAATTTCCCCCATAAAAACCTCAATTTACTACAGTTGAACTATAATAATAAAAACTGTCAGTTTCTTTATCATATTTAAAACTATGTTCATATGTTACTAGATTATTTATATAATCGTTTATATTAAAATTAGAACTATAAACTATTGCAGTATTTAAATCTTTTCTATCTTCATCATTATAACATTGCTTCGTTTCTAAATCACACTTTAAATAATAATCATATATTTTTATTACGTTATTATTTTCCGTTAATGCATATCTGATTATTTCTTTATATTCAATATAATTGTTACTTATATTTTCATTTGTGTCATATATATAGTAATATTCATTGTTATATTTTGCTTTAATGTTTTTATTATAATCAAAATCTGTTGATATAAATTTTATATCTGGACCTAATATAGTTTTGGCAGCTTCTTTAAATTTACTTAAACTGACTTTATATAATGGAGTATAATTATTAGTATTATTTAATACTTCAGATAATTCTTCTTTAGTTAGTACTTCTAAACTAAAATTATCATATTTTAGTATGTATTGATAAATCATTGCTTGGATATATCTTGTATTTTGATTAGCTAAATTTGTATTAATTACATAATGAATTGAATGCACTCCATCATATTCTAAAGCATTATCATTTAATAAATATGAATAAAGTTCTTTTACTGTACTTTCACCTATTTCATCAATGTTTGTATTTGTTTCTTTATTATTTTTTTCAAAATTAAATAATTTATAAAAACCAAAGCATGATCCAAGTACTAATAAAACAACACCGATTATTATTGCTATTTTTTTTGCATTCATTATTCATTCACCTTAATAAAATTTTAGCATTTTTTTTTATTCTTGACAATAAAAAATCAAGATTTCTCTTGATTTAATCAACTATATTTATACATGTATAATTCTTTTGATCATAGTAATTTTTTAGTCCACTATATGTTCTATCAAATACTCCACCTGCTTCTGTATCTAATGTACTGGCACTTAAATCAGTGGCAATTTTTAATGTATAATTTTCATCATCATATTCTGCTAGACCACTTATATTATTAAATGTTATTGTTTCTGGCTTACCATTAGTTATTTGAATATAATCATCATTATTACTAAATTTATATGTATATATTCTTTGTGATATTTCTAAATATCCTAAACCATTTTCTGTTGCCCCTAAAACTAAATTATCTGTAGTTGTCATTGATCCAGAATATCCTTCAATTTCACTATCTAATGATGTGCATGATCTAATTGCTGTGATGTCACTTGGAGATACATATAATATTGCGTTTACTTCTTTGCTATTATTTTCATCATCTGAAAGTGTTATACCTACATTATATGGACCACCCGCTGTTGATAAATAACTATTTACAGTCTCTTTATTACTAAATGCATATTTACAATTTGATGGATCTGTACATGATACTATAAAGTCATCAACTGAAATTGTAGTTGTATTTATTACTTTATATACCGTTTTTAATTGCGCTGTTGGTGCTGTTTTGTCTACTACGTGTATTGTTCCTGTATAAGTATCTTCACCACAAGTTATAGTAAAATTATAATCTCCTAAAGCATTAGTATTTACATTATTAATATTTTTTTCACAAGTTGCTGCTCCCCCACCAGTAATTGTTGCATAATCACTTATATCATCAGATAATGTTTCCCCTAATCCTAAGGTTACATCTTTTATTTGAACATTTACTTTATTATTCGCCATATTTAAATAATAATATACCCCAAATGCTACAGCTCCGATTAGTATTACTATTATTATTGTAAATAATACTTTATTCATTGGCCTTTTTGGTTTTTCTTGTTTTGGTGGTACTGCCCCTATATCTTCAACTTTTGTTGGTTCAACAAAACCATTATTATTTATATTGCCTAATGATATTCCTCCTGGGTCTTGACCTATAGAACTTCCCATATTATTTGGCATATTATTGTTTTCAGTTCCAGGAATTGGTGTTGCTACTGGATTGTTTTGTGGATTATTTGGCATGCTTATAGTATCTGAAACAGTATTTGTTACTGGTGTGCTGTTTAAATTAGTATTAACTGAATTAGTTACTGGTTCACCAACTGGTTGAGTTTGAATTGTTGGCTCTGGATTTTGACTTACTGGTTGTTCATTTAAATTATTACTTTGATTTTGTCCTAAATTATTAAAATTTTGCTCATTCATTTTATCAGCCCCTTATTTATCATAATATAATTATACTGTTTTATTTTTAATTTTTTAATTATTTATATTAATTTTTTAATTGAAAAATTAAATTAGACACAAAAATTAATAGTGTTTCATTTACTTTTGCAATCATCACATACCAATATGTATTATAATATGTATTGATATATTGCCCCAATAAAGGAGGTTTAATTTATGGCAACTGTATCAAATTATAATAAACATACAAAACTATCAGAAAGAATTAAAATTGAAAATGGTCTTAATAATGGGTTATCTTTCAGAAGTATAAGTAAAGATATTAATAAAAGTGTTACTACAATATCTCGTGAAGTCTTTAATCGTAGATATAAAGAAAAAGGTAATTACTTTAATGGCTTTCCTGGTAAATGTTCTAAATTAGATAAGGCTCCATTTGTTTGTAATTCTTGTCCTAATTCAAAAAAATGTAGAATGACAAAGTTTTATTATAGTGCTGCTCACGCTGAAGAAGATTATAAGAAATTATTAGTTGAGTCTAGAACTGGAATTGATCAAACTACTGAAGAATTTAAAAATCTTAATAAAATTGTAAAAACAGATATTGATAAAGGGCATTCTTTTTCTCTAATTATAAATAATCATCCAGAACTAAATATAACTGAAAGAACACTTTATAATTATCAAGAAAAAGGTTACTTATCTACTAAAAATATAGATTTACCAAGAAAAGTTAGATATAAAAAAAGAAAAAGAAATTGTATAACTTCTAGTAAAAAAGAAAACCATTGTAGAATTAATCGTACTTATAATGATTTTCTTATATATATAAAAGAAAACAATATCACTTATTATACACAAATGGATACTGTTGAAGGCATAATTGGAACTGGGCAGCCATGTTTATTAACTTTGTATTTAAAACATGCCCAACTCCTACTTATATTTAAAATTTCAGAACAAACCATTACCTGTGTTAACAACAAAATTAAAGAAATAAAATCACTTATAGGTAATGAAATGTTTCATGAAATTTTCCCTATTATTTTAACAGACAATGGCTCTGAATTCAAGCGACCAGAAGAAATAGAGGATAATGGTATCCATGTAATTAATTCTAAAGTTTTTTATTGTGACCCTCAAAGAAGTAATCAAAAATCTCAAATTGAATTATCACATGAATATATAAGAAAATATATACCAAAAGGTATTTCATTAAATAACTATACAGATAATAATATATTAGATATGATGAATAACATTAACTCAACTCCAAGAAAATCACTTGATTTTAAATCACCTTATGACATAGCTAAAAATATGTTTGGTGAAGAGGTATTAAACAAATTGGGAATCGTTAAAATTGATAGCAAAAACGTAATATTAAATGATAGTCTATTTAATAAATAATTATTTAAAATATAATTTCATATATATCTGTAATGAAGCGTAGCGAATTAAGATATATATGAAATTGGGGGTAATGTATCACTTAGTCTTGCAAAAATAATAATATTATTTGTTTCACTTAGTCTTTCAACAAAATAAGCAAAGGCTAGCATTGCTATGTCCTGAAATACTAAATGATACATTTTCTTAAAGTTTTTAATTAAAAAAGTACAATATTTTGTTGCACTTAATCTTGCATATTTACTTACTTTATTCTATTTCTTAAAAGTGTTGCAGTTAATTTTTCATTTTACCTTAGATTAATTTTTTAAATTCTTCTCCCCTATCTTCAAATTTTTGATATTGGTCTTGTGATGAACTGCCTGGTGATAATAATACTATTTCTCCTGGTTTTACATTTTCTTTTATTTTATCCATAGCTTTATTTAATGTATAACATTTAAAACATTCAATCTTTATTTTATTTGCATAATTATCTATGGTATCAGTAACTTCTCCAATAGCATATATTGCTTTGACATTTTTAATATAATCATTTAATTCATTAAAATCTTGATTGCGATTTAAACCACCTAAAATTAGATGAATTGGTTTATTAAATGTTTTTAAAGCTGTAATTGTAGCTGTTGGATTTGTACTTTTAGAATCATTATAATATTCAACATTATTTTTGGTAGTTACATATTCAATTCGATGCTCTACACCATTAAAATTCTTTAAAAAATTTCTAACTTTTTCTTTATCTATTCTAAATTGTTTTAATACTAGTAAAGATGTTAAAATATTTTCATAATTGTGTTCACCTTTAATTTTAACTTCTCTTAAATCTAATAATTTTTCTTTATTTAAGTATAGTAAGTTATCTTTTATATAATTAATTTCATCGTTGAAATATATCTTCGTTGATTTAATATCTTTAGTTAAATCTAAACTATCAGGATTTTTCTTATTAATTATGGCAATATCTTTTTTAGTATGATGATTAAATATATTCTTTTTAGCTAATTTATAATTTTCATAACTACCATGATAATCTAAGTGAGTAGGACATAAATTTGTAAGAACACTAATATTAGTTTTAAAATCAATAAAATCATATAATTGATGATCACTTATTTCTAAAAGCAATATCGAATCATTATCAATTTCAGTTAATATATCACATAATGGATAACCAATATTACCCCCTAAAGTTACTTTGTAACCATGTAATTTTAATAATTCATGTATAATCGTTACAGTAGTTGTTTTACCATTTGAACCTGTAACACCAATTATTTTAATGCCTTTTGGTAAATAATGATAAGCAAGTTCCATTTCATTTATACATTTTATATTTAGTTTCTTAATTTTTTGCATTATTTCACTAGTTGCCATTATAGCAGGATTTTTTATTATTAAATCATATTCATTTGATATTAAATCTAGTTGCTCTTCAGTAATAATTATTTTAACATTTAATTTATTTAATAATTCTTCATCTTTTTCCTTAAGTGGTTTTAAATCACTTAAGGTTACATCATTGTTTTTAGCTAATATCTTAGCTGCTGCTATTCCACTTCTTGCTGCTCCTAATATTAAAATTTTTTTATTTTCATACATTTTTAGTCACCTATTTTAATTATATATTTATAAATAATAAAATGCAATTAAATATTAATTAATAAAATAAAAAGAGTGATAAAAATCACTCCTTAAATATTATAAATCAAGTTTTAAATCAGCATTATCCATTAATTTTTCTTCTAATGCTTCACTAGCATCATCATCAATAATGTCTTTTTCTAATTGTATTTTAATATCACTATATTGTTTGTATCCTGTACCTGCTGGAATTAACTTACCAATTATAACATTTTCTTTTAATCCTTGTAAGTAATCAACTTTACCATGGATTGCTGCATCTGTTAATACTCTTGTTGTTTCTTGGAATGATGCTGCAGATAAGAATGAATCTGTTTCTAATGATGATTTAGTAATTCCTAGCATGATTGGATTTCCTTTTGCTGGAACTTTACCTTCAAGAATTACTGGTTTGTTTCCTTCCGTAAATTCTCTTAATGATACTGTTAACCCTTCAACAAAGTCAGTGTCTCCAGCATCAGTTATTCTTACCTTATTAATCATTCTCTTAACTATTATTTCAATATGTTTATCTGAAATATCAACACCTTGTAATTTATAAACTTTTTGAACTTCTTTTAAAATGTATTCTTGAGCTGTAAGTGGGTCTGTTACTGCTAGTAATTCTTTTGGTGAAATTACTCCTTCAGTTAATTTTTCTCCCGCTTCAACTTCATCTCCTACATTAACACGTACTTTCATATTGTAATTTGTTACGTGTTCTCTTATGCCAGCAGCATTTTCAATAGTTATTATATGTTTGCCATTTTGTTCTTCTATACCAATAACTTTACCACTAATTTCAGCAATTGTTGCTTTTCCTTTTGGAGTTCTTGCTTCAAATAGTTCTTCAACTCTTGGTAAACCTTGTGTAATATCAGCATCACCACCATGGGCAACTCCACCTGAGTGGAATGTACGCATTGTAAGTTGGGTACCAGGTTCACCAATTGATTGAGCTGCCATTATTCCTACTGCTTCACCTTTTTCAACTAGGTTACCAGTTGCCAAATTGCGTCCATAACATTTTTGACATACACCATTATTGGATTTACATGTTAATACACTTCTAATTTCTACTTTTTTAATGCCAGCTTTAGTTATTTTAGCAACAGCATTTTCCGTTATCATTTCTCCTGCTTCAACTATTACTTCTTTTGTTTCTGGATTAACTATTTTCTTAGATGCAAAACGACCTAATATTCTTTCTGCTAATGGTTCAATTATAGTATTATCTTTATCATTTATTAAATCATACACTACTAATCCTTGTACTGAACCACAATCGTAGTCTTTTACTATTATGTCTTGTGCTACATCTACTAGTCTTCTTGTTAAATATCCAGAATCGGCGGTACGTAAGGCTGTATCAGCTGAACCTTTACGAGATCCATGGGTTGATAAGAAGAATTCTGATACGCTTAATCCTTCAATAAATGATGAAGTTATCGGAATTTCTACTGTTGATCCATCAGGTTTTGCCATAAGACCACGCATTCCTGCAAGTTGTGTGAAGTTGGATATTGATCCACGAGCTCCACTATTCATCATCATAAATATTGGATTATCATAATTATTTTTACTCAATTCTGCTAGTTCATCTTTGATTTCATCGGTTGCTTTGTTCCATGATGTAATAACATTTTCATATCTTTCATCTTCAGTTATTAAACCTCTTTGATATTGTTTATTAATTTTATCTACTTTAGCTTTGGCTTTTTCAATAATTTCATGTTTGTCATCACTTCTTACAACATCAGCAATAGATACTGTTACACCTGCAACTGTTGAATATTTAAATCCTAAGTCTTTTAATTTATCAAGCATTATAGATGTTTCAGTAGTCTTATATCTTTTAAATACTTGAGCTATTAGTTGACCTAATGTTTTTTTAATAAATGGAGAAACTAATTCCATCTTACTTATTTCTTCAGGTATATTTGCACCCATACTTAAGAAATATTTGTTTGGAGTTATTCCTTCAATGTTTTCTTTTGTTCCTTCATTAACATATGGGAATGTGTCCGGTAATATTTCATTAAATTTTATTTTTCCAACTGTTGTTACTAAATATTTGTCTTTTTGTTCATCAGTAAATAATTTGTATTTAAATGAATTTACAGGAATCGCTATTCTCGTATGAAGAGTTATTTCTCTTCTTTCATAAGCCATTAAAGCTTCATTTGGGCTTTTGTATACATGGCCTTCATTTGGTTCTCCTGCATATTCAATTGTTAAATAACAATTTCCTAATACCATGTCTTGAGATGGAGTAACTATTGGTTTTCCATCTTTAGGGTTTAATATGTTATTAGCTCCAAGCATAAGTATTCTTGCTTCGGCTTTAGCTTCTTCAGAAAGTGGTACATGAACAGCCATTTGATCCCCATCAAAGTCAGCATTAAATGCTGTACATACTAGTGGGTGTAATCGTATGGCTTTACCACCAACTAAAACTGGTTCAAATGCTTGAATACCAAGTCTATGAAGTGTTGGTGCACGATTTAATAATACTGGATATTCGGTTATTACATCTTCAACTATATCCCATACCGCTTCATCACGAGCATCTATTAACTTTTTAGCTCCTTTAATGTTATGAGCAAGGCCTCTTTCAACTATTCCATTAATTACATGTGGTTTAAATAATTCTATTGCCATTTCTTTAGGTAAACCACATTGATACATTTTTAGGTTTGGTCCTACAACAATAACTGAACGACCTGAATAGTCAACTCTTTTACCAAGTAGGTTTTGACGGAATCTTCCTTGTTTTCCTTTAAGCATACTTGATAAACTCTTAAGTGGTCGATTGCTTGCTGCAGTGATACTTCTACCACGTCTTCCATTATCAAATAATGAATCCACTGCTTCTTGAAGCATTCTTTTTTCATTTTGAACAATAATTGTTGGTGCTCCCAGTTCAAGTAATTTCTTTAAACGATTGTTTCTATTTATTATACGACGATATAAATCATTTAAATCACTGGTTGCAAATCTGCCACCATCAAGTTGAATCATCGGACGAAGTTCTGGGGGTATTACTGGAAGTACATCTAATACCATCCATTCAGGTTTGTTTCCTGATTCTTGAAATGCTACTAAACAATCTAGTCTTTTTACTAAACGAATTCTTTTTTGACCAGTTGTATTTTCTAGTTCTTCTCTTAAATCAGCTATTTCTTTTTCTATATCAACTCTTTTTAAAAGTTCTTTAATGGCTTCAGCACCCATGCCTACTGTAAATGAATTGCCATATTTTTCATAATAAGCACGATATTCTTTATCTGATAAAGTTTGTTTAACTTCAAGTGGTGCTGTCCCTGGATCTATTACTACATAACTTACAAAATATAATACTTCTTCTAAGTCTCTTGGTGACATGTCTAAAACTAGTCCCATTTTAGATGGTACACCTTTAAAAAACCAAATGTGTGAACATGGAGCAGCTAACTCAATATGTCCCATTCTTTCTCTTCTAACTTTAGAACGAGTTACTTCTACTCCACAACGATCACATATTATGTTTTTATATCTTAATCTTTTGTATTTTCCACAACTACATTCGTAGTCTTTAGTAGGTCCAAATATCTTTTCGCAGAATAAACCATCTCTTTCAGGTTTAAGGGTACGATAATTAATTGTTTCAGGTTTCTTTACTTCACCATATGACCAAGAACGAATCTTTTCTGGTGATGCAATACTTACTTTTATTCCTTTAAATTTACTTACATCAATCATTTAACCCACCTACTCTCCTTCATCCATGGTATCTATTTCATCAATACCTGGGAATTCTAAATCATCTAAATCTTCTTCTTCATCTTCAATAGTTTCTTCTTCAAAGTCACTATTTTCTATGACTGGTTCTTCTACTACTTCTTCATTAGAATTAACTTCTATTTCATCTATTCTAAAGACGTCTGATTCATCTTCATCTTCTTCTATTTCTTTAAATTCAACTATTTTATCATCTTGATCAACTATTTGAACATCTAGTGCTAAGGCTTGGAACTCTTTAACTAAAACACGGAAACTTTCTGGTACTCCAGCTTGGTCAACTACTTTGCCTTTAACAAGAGATTCATATACTTTAACACGACCTACAATATCATCAGCTTTTACGGTAAGTATTTCTTGTAATACATGACTTGCTCCATATGCATAAAGTGCCCAAACTTCCATTTCTCCAAATCTTTGACCACCAAATTGTGCTTTTCCTCCTAAAGGTTGTTGAGTAACTAGTGAATATGGTCCTGTTGCTCTAGCATGAAGTTTGTCATCAACCATATGGTGGAGTTTAACCATGTACATTACACCAACATTGATACGATGATCAAATAATTCGCCAGTACGACCATCACGAAGTTCTACTTTTCCATCTTCAGCCATTCCTGCTGCTTTCATTTCTGCTAGTATGTCTTCCCATGTTGCTCCATCAAATACTGGAGTCGCATAGTGAACACCTAACTTTTTACCAGCCATTCCTAAATGTACTTCTAAAATTTGACCTATGTTCATACGTGATGGAACACCTAATGGATTTAGCATTATATCTACTGGACGTCCATCTGGTAAATATGGCATATCTTCTTCTGGTAAAATTAATGATATTACCCCTTTGTTACCATGACGACCTGACATTTTGTCACCAACTTGGATTTTTCTTTTTTGAATTATATATACTCTTATAACTTTAGATACTCCTGCTCCTAGTTCATCTGAGTTTTCTTTTGTGTAAACTTTAACATCGTGTACTATTCCCCCAGCTCCATGTTCAACACGTAGGGATGTATCTCTTACTTCTCTAGTCTTTTCACCAAAAATTGCATGTAACAATTTTTCTTCACTAGTTAGTTCTTGTACCCCTTTTGGAGTTACTTTACCAACTAAAATGTCGCCTTCTTTAACTTCAGTTCCAATTCTTACTATACCATCAGAATCTAAATTCTTACGAGCATCTTCTCCAACGTTTGGTATATCTCTAGTTATTTCTTCTGGTCCTAGTTTTGTATCTCGGCATTCAATATCATAGTGTGATATGTGTAAAGATGTGTATACATCATCTTTTACTAATCTTTCATTTAATATAACGGCATCTTCATAGTTATAACCATTAAAAGTCATAAATGCTACAGTCATATTTTTTCCTAAAGCAAGTTCGCCTTTGTCTGTTGATGGACCATCTGCTAAAACTTGACCAACATGAACTTTATCTCCAGCTTTAACAAGTGGATGATGGTTTACACAACTTGAAGCATTACTACGTTCAAAATTAGCTAAATAATAAGTATCAGAGCCTTTAGCTACTTTAACTACTATTTTTAAACCATCAGCATATTCTACAACACCATCGGCTTTACATACTATTGTTGAACCAGAATCACGAGCTGCAGTATATTCAACACCAGTTCCAACTATTGGTGCTTCAGTTTCAAGTAATGGTACTGCTTGACGTTGCATGTTGGCACCCATTAATGTTCTGTTAGCATCATCATATTCCAAGAATGGAATACAACTAGTTGTTATAGCAACAACTTGTGATGGGGCAACATCCATGAAATTAACATGAAGTTTATCAATATATACTGTATCCCCATTAATTCTTGCTATTACTTCATCTTCTACTATTTCATTTTCTTCATTTATTTTGGTTGTCGCTTGGGAAATGTAATAATCTTTTTCTTCATCGGCTGTCATATAAATAACTTCATCTGTTACTTTACCATTAATAACTTTTTTGTATGGTGTCATTATAAAACCATATTCATTAATTTTAGCATATCCAGCAAGTGATGTTATTAAACCAATGTTTTGACCTTCTGGTGATTCAATCGGACAAATACGTCCATAGTGTGATGCATTAACATCACGTACATCCATTCCTGCACGATCTCTTGATAATCCTCCAGGTCCTAAACTTGATAATCTTCTTTTGTCTGTAAGTTCTGCAATTGGGTTAATTTGATCCATAAATTTAGATAATTGAGATGAACCAAAGAATTCTTTTAATGCTGCTGTTACGGGACGAATATTAATTAATGTCTTTGGTGTTATTGATTCTAATTCTTGAGTAGTCATTCTTTCACGAATAACTCTTTCCATTCTAGCCATACCTATTCTAAATTGATTTTGAATTAGTTCTCCAACTTGACGAACACGTCTATTTCCTAAGTTATCTATTTCATCATCACTACCTATATTACTATGTAATCCTATATAGTAATTAAGCGATGCATATACATCAGGTATTGTTAGTCTTCTTACATCTACTGATTGATCTGTTCCGATAATTGTAATAGTCTTCTTATTATCTAATGGATCTATTACTTTTACTGTTTGAATTTTATTATAATCATCTAATTCTTCATTTATTTTTACTTCTTTAACATTTAACCCATTTGCAAATAAAGGGCGTATTTTTTCTAATATTTCTTTGGTTATTAAAGTATTGCTTTTTACAACTTCATTGCTACCATCTATTATTGGTTCTGCTAAAGTTAATCCTACTAAACGATCTAATACATTTAATTTTTTGTTAAATTTATATCTTCCTACTTTTGCTAAATCATAACGAAATCTATCAAAAAATCTAGTTATTAATTGATTCTTTGATGAATCTAAAGTTGCAGGTTCTCCAGGTCTTAATTTTTCATATATTTCAATTAATGCTTCATCGGTATTACTTGTACTATCTTTTTCTAATGTATTTAATATATATTGATTATCACCAAATACTTCAATTATTTCTTCATCAGATGATAAACCTAATGCTCTTAATAATGTTGTTACTGTTACTTTCCTTGTTCTATCTATTCTTACATATAATACATCTCTAGCATCAGTTTCATATTCTAACCATGTTCCTTTATTAGGTATTAATTCACCACTAATTATATGACGTCCATTTTTGTCTATTTCTCTTTTGAAATATACACTTGGACTTCTAACTAATTGCGATACAATTACTCTTTCTGCTCCATTAATTATAAATGTTCCCGCATCAGTCATTAATGGCATATCACCTAAGAATATAGTTTGTTCTTTTACTTCACCTGTTTCATGCACATAAAGACGTGCTTCAACTTTAAGTGGTGCTGCATAGTTTACCATTCTTTCTTTTGCTTCTTTAATTGAATATCTTGGTTCATCAAAATAATAATCACCAAATTCTAGTGAAATATTACCAGTAAAACTTTCAACTGGGAATAAATCTTCAAAAATTTCTTTTATTCCCTCATTTAAGAATTGTTGATAGCTTTTCTTTTGAATTTCCAATAAATCTTTCAATTCTAAAACGTTTTTCGTTCTCGAAAAACTTCTTCTTTCACGATAGTCACCAAATTTTTTTACTTTATAAGCCACGATATCACCCCATACACAATTTTTTTAGACTATTTCTATTTAAAAAAATAAATATACCACCAATTTAAAATTTTAAATCTTAAACGGGATTTTGTCAACTAATTTTTGCTCGAAATACCAAAAAACCTTTACTTTTTTCTACTATTTCTATATTATACCAATTTTCTAAAGCTTTTTTTGTCGAATTTGCTCCCTGATCTTTATTTATTACAAACCATAGTTCTCCATTTGTCTTTAAATGATTTTTAGCTTCACTTAATATTTTTAATACAACTTCTTTACCAGCTCTAATCGGCGGATTAGTTATTATATAATCATATTTTTTGTCTATATTTTCATAGCAATTGCTTAAAAATGTCCAACAGTTGTCTATTTCATTTAACTTAATATTCCTTTCACATAAATGAACAGCTCTTTTGTTAACATCAATTATGTCAACTCTCGAATTTGTTACTTTGGCTAAAGTTATGCCAATAAAACCATAACCACCACCAACATCTAAAATGTCACTTTCTTTATCGTTTGTATGGTACTTTAAAAAACTTTCAACTAGTAATTTTGAACCAAAATCAATTTTATTTTTAGAAAACACTCCATTATCACTTAAAAAAGAAAAATTATATTCTTGGTATTGATAATAAATTGTTCTTATATCACTCTTTAAATTATCGTTATTTGTAAAATAATGTTCCAATCAAAGTTCCCCTTTTCTTGACATATGTCTAGTATACAATAAAAATTTATTTAAAGCAATGTTTTTTTGAAAAAAATAAAGAATTTCAATATTTAAAATTCTTTATTTACAACTTACTAATGGATAATTTAATTTGTAATTATTATCTTCAATTAATTCTATTTCATTGTTGTTTGCATTAAGATACTTTTTCCCATTAGCTTCTATAATTTTACTGTTTTCAGTATTATATGTTATTATATTACATTGGGGATTACAAATAAATAATTTTTCATTGTTTTTATCATCATATACCATTTGAAAATAGCCATCTTCAAAAAAAGGATTCACATAAGTCTCTTTTAGTAGTTTTAAATATGTTTCTACATCATCTCCGATGTATTCTTTACATACTATTCCATTATTATCTTCATACGAGTTTGCTGTGTTCAAATTTGTACTGTTAAATATTTTATTTATTTTATTAATATTATTTAATAATTGTTCTAATTCATTATTTTTATTAGAGTTATTGTCATCATAATTATAAATTAATATACCTAATCCTAATCCAATAATTAATATAAATATGACTATTATTATATTTTTTTTCATTTTAAACAACTTCCTTTTCCATTCCAGGTATACCCCGGTTTACAACAGTAACAAAAATATTTATAATTTGTACATGATCCATATTGTGAAGGATTATAACATTCTCCTCCTGAATATCCTTCTGCACCACATGATCCACTATTAGAACAAACCTGTTGAGGATCATATGTACTTGGACCACTTGATCCACCTGTATCACCGCCGCCAATATTACCACCACCTGTGCTTCCACCTGAATAATAACAACTTGTGCTGTCTTGGTATGAATATCTAAATCCCCCATAATAGTAATAACATGTTCTATATTTGTAACCTGGAGATTCACAAGGTCCCCAGCTATAATCACATGTTGAACTTGATTCACATGCTATTGTTGTTGTCCTTGTTTCTGTTCTTCCTAAACATTCATTATATCGACTTTGAATTTCATAGCCATAACTACTACAACCACTATATCTGTATGTCCCTTCATTACAACATGCCGCAGATGTAACATTTCCTAGACTTCTAATTGTATAGTTGCCTAAACTATCTACAGCTTTAGCAAAGGCATAATAAGTTGTGCCACAACTATAACTAAAAGTTTTACTCGTAGATGTAAAGGCAGATGATGAAGGTGTACTACTAGTGGTTTTTACTAAATAATATACAGTAATTGGTGGATTTTTATCTGTAAATGTCGCTGTAGTAATACTACCTAAACTTACTTTTCCTCCACTGACATATACTGGTCCTTCTTTATCTATATTATCAACTGTTATTTTTTCACATTTTACTTCAATAGCATTTTGAGCACAGAAATAGTATACACCGTTTTTATCTACTTCTTTTGTTTTAGTTACTTCAGTTAAAGCTGGATTTAATGTATTCCAACCACTTGCAGTGGTATCTGTTTGTGCATTATCAAAAAATCCAACCTTTAATATTCCTGAACCAGTGTCTTTGGCATTTCCTGTTAATGTGACATTGTTTTTAGTTGGGGCTGTAGGATAAGCACTTAAACTAATGCTATCAATACCATCATCTATTTTTTCAATTACTACTTTGGTATTGTCATTCATTTCTGATACATTACCTACTTTATCTATTGCTACTACTTGATATGTTCCTTCATTTTTTATTCCCGTAAATTCTATTTTGGTTTTTCCATCTACTTCTTTATATGCTCCCGTTGTTGTACAACTTTTTAGAGTTTCTATACATGTTTCTAATTCTTCATTACATATTTTATATTCGTTTATACATTCTTCTAAATCCGTACTTAAATTTACATATATTCCTTTTAATCCTGATCCGTTTCCATCTGTTGCTTCTATACTTATACTTTTTTCTTTGCTCCATTCACTACTATTTGGTACTTCTATTCTTTCTATTATTGGTGATTCTTTATCTATATTTATTGTTGCACTTGCTTCTGCTTTTATTAATTGGTCTTCTTCTTTCCAATTTATTGTTAAGGTATATGGTATTTTACTTGCTACTCCTACTACTGCTTCTGTTGTTATCTTGGCTGTTGTTTTAGTTGTTCCTAAATTACTTTTCCATTCATATTCTTTTTCTCTATCTTCTAATACTTCATTATTTTGTAATCCCGCTAATGTTACATTATCTTTATACCATTTACTATTATCTGCTATTTCATAATTTATCCCATCCGTTGATACTCCTATTAATAAATTGCTTTCTTTTTCATATTCTTTACATTTTCCATCTTCACTTCGATTACTTTCTTCTATATCTAATACCGATTTATATTTCCCATCTTCATATGTACTTCTTACTAGATAACAATTTAAACTTTCATTTGTTACTGGATTGTATATATCTGTTTCATCATCTGGTTCTACATATCCAGCTAGTATTAAATCTTCAACACTTACTACAGTTATATTTGTATCATTGGCATAATTTTTTGCTTGAGTTTCAATATATGATATTGTATTTGCTAATTCTTGGTTTAACACATTTTCTTTAACTCTATTATATATAACTAGTGATAAACTTATTAATACTGCTAGTATTGCTATTGTTGCTAATAACTCTACTAATGTAAATCCTTTCTTTTTCATAAAATCATCCTATCTTTAATTAAATTATAACTAATATTATTTTATTTGTAAATAAAAAGCAGAAAATTACTCTGCTTCTATACAATAATAATTATTGCCTCCTAGTTTCCAACTTTCATTTTCATAATACATTTGACTTTTTGTTTCATCAAAATATATATCTTTTTTTAAGTCATCTCCTTCTAATGTAATATTACTTAAATCGTATTTTACTATATTTTTACAAGGATTATCTGTTTTATTAACATATAATGTCCCATCTATTTCTATATAATTATTTTTATTTGTTTCTTCGGTTAAAGCAACTTGAATTGAAGATATAAAACTATTATTAAGCATATCATTAAATTCTTTTATTGATTTAATGTTTGTATCAGTAACTTTATAATAAATAGTATCTTCTATTAATATATTTTCTTCACTAGTTTTTATATCACCATATGTATAATAGTAATAATAATAATTATTTTCTAGTAATTCTTTAGCTGTTACCGTTAAATCTTCTTTTGGTTTTTCTTCTTTATTTATTAATTTCATTGCTAAAACTACTGCAATAATAATTAAAATTAATACAAATATAATTATTAAAATCATTTTTTTATTTTTCATACTATCTCCCTAATTTTAAACAGCATAATAATAAATTGTTACATAATATTCATAATATGTATAATCTACATATGTTTGATACTGACATGTATTATAATTAATCAATGTTCCCCTACTACACGTATGACAAATGCTACCACTTAAATAATCACCACTATTACAATAATAATTTATCCCTGTTGAAGAACAAGTTGCTGGATAGTCCCCTTGCCAATAACATGTGGCAGAGCAATTTCTTGTATAAGTTTGTCCACTTGAACAACTGCCACTTGGCTTAGCATCACAATAATAGCTTTTTGTAAAATGTTCTTTGCAGTCTTGATCAGTTTCATAATAACCTTCCCAATATCCATTGTTACATCTCCATAAAGCATATCCTGAAAAATTATAATTATTATCAGTACACATTGTTCCTCTTAAATTTCCGCCATTACTACAATAATAATTTCTACAATACTCATTTTGATGCGCATAATAACTTTGAGAAGATTCTGTAAGTGTAGTAAGTCTTTGGCTTGTATATTTAGTTCCATTTTTGGCTGTTATATATGCTCCATTCCCAGATAAATATCCATTAACTGAACCATTACCTTTAGTTATGACTGCATGATCATATTCAATTATTCCATTTATGGGAACATATTGTGTAATATCACTATCATTATAAATTGTTTCTTTATATAGTCTGGTTGATACACTTTTTAAAGTCATTATTGTATTTATATTAAGTGTTTTATAACTTTTATTCCCTACCAAGTCTTCTACATGTAAATAGTATGTTGCATTATTATTTATTTCCTTTGTACCACTATAATTATACTTATTTGTACTTGATACATAAATCCATTCATTCGAATTGTTGGCTGGTGGGTTTACGCTATTTGTTATAGCATATCTCTTTAATCCCGCTGCGGCATTAATTAATTTACCATTTTTTATTTCTTCATTATCTTTTATCATAAATGATAAAGTTGTTTTATTTTTACTATATCCAAAATTTATATTTTTAAATTCTTCTATTATAGGATTTAAGTTATCTATGTTTATTATTTCATAACTTATACAACCTTTATTACCTAAATCATCTATTGCACAAAAATATTTTGTGGTATTTGTAGTTATAGAATTTGTATTTATACTTATTTCACTTGTTGGAGTTGATAATACTTGCCAACCTGATTCATTATCACTCGGATTGTCTTTATCAAAAAATCCTACTTTTTTTATTCCCACACCTGAATCAATTGCTTTACCTGTTAATATTACTGATTTTGTTATTGTTTCATTATCTGGGTTTCCAATAATGGTTAATTCTGGTGCTGCTCCATCGACATTTTTTAATTCAAAATCATCACTTATTTCTGATATATTTCCAACATTATCTATTGCTACTGCTTGATATGTTCCTTCTGTTTTTATTCCTGTGAATTCTATCTTTGTTTCATCTGTAATTTCTTTGTATGCTCCATTTGTTGAACAACTTTTTATTTTTTCTATACACTTTTCTAATTCTTCATTACATATTTTATATTCGTTTATACATTCTTCTAAATCCGTACTTAAATTTACATATATTCCTTTTAATCCTGATCCGTTTCCATCTGTTGCTTCTATACTTATACTTTTTTCTTTGCTCCATTCACTACTATTTGGTACTTCTATTCTTTCTATTATTGGTGATTCTTTATCTATATTTATTGTTGCACTTGCTTCTGCTTTTATTAATTGGTCTTCTTCTTTCCAATTTATTGTTAAGGTATATGGTATTTTACTTGCTACTCCTACTACTGCTTCTGTTGTTATCTTGGCTGTTGTTTTAGTTGTTCCTAAATTACTTTTCCATTCATATTCTTTTTCTCTATCTTCTAATACTTCATTATTTTGTAATCCCGCTAATGTTACATTATCTTTATACCATTTACTATTATCTGCTATTTCATAATTTATCCCATCCGTTGATACTCCTATTAATAAATTGCTTTCTTTTTCATATTCTTTACATTTTCCATCTTCACTTCGATTACTTTCTTCTATATCTAATACCGATTTATATTTCCCATCTTCATATGTACTTCTTACTAGATAACAATTTAAACTTTCATTTGTTACTGGATTGTATATATCTGTTTCATCATCTGGTTCTACATATCCAGCTAGTATTAAATCTTCAACACTTACTACAGTTATATTTGTATCATTGGCATAATTTTTTGCTTGAGTTTCAATATATGATATTGTATTTGCTAATTCTTGGTTTAACACATTTTCTTTAACTCTATTATATATAACTAGTGATAAACTTATTAATACTGCTAGTATTGCTATTGTTGCTAATAACTCTACTAATGTAAATCCTTTCTTTTTCACAAAATCAACTCCTATTTACATAAACTAGTATCCATATTATAATTTTTATTTCCAAATATTATTTTGTCTGACTCACATATTAATATATTAAATTTTTCTAATTCATATTTAGTTGCTACCTTTATATTATTTTCATCATTTAATATTAATTCTTTATTATCTTCTATTATTTTATCTATATCTATTTTAGCATCATTTATTAAATAACTCAACTCATATATATTATTATTTGCATAATTTATATTTATCGCTTTTATTCCATAAAAATAATAATTGTCTACTATGTTTATTATTTCTTTATTATCATTATTAATTATTTCATATGTAAATTCATCATATATTTCACTAGCTATTGTATAAGCATCTTTTAATGTTATTACTCCATCTTTATAACTATGTACTCTTCCAACTATATTAATATAATCATAAATACAATAATCGCTTAAATCTTCATTTAAATTAACTACTATCTTATAGTCTTTATTAAAATCAACATAACCATTTAAGGCCCCATCAACAATATTATAAGCATTTAATTCTAATGTATCTCTGCCACTTATTTTACTAATTTTACCAGTTATTTTAATAAATTTATTTTTATATTCTTTATAACTGTTTATGGGATTAATTAAAAATGTATTTATATCTATTTCATCTAAAGCATCACTATTACAACTATATTTTTTTTCATAGTTATAGTCTAATATTAATTTATTATCACAATTATATATTCGGTAAAATAAACTATTATAAGTACTTACTTTTGCATTACTTTTTATTTCATAAATATATATAGGTATTTGATTAAATTTTGTATATAAAAAAATATCTAATGTATAAGTTAATATTATTAATATTATTGGTGTAATTAAAATAATATATATATTTTTATTTTCATAAAATATTAAACTAATTGTTATTAAAATTATTCCTACTAATATACTTATTAATCTAATTATATTATAAGTATTAATTATATACGGAATAATAATAAATAATAAACCTATAATTAAAAATAATATTACTTTTTTATTCATAATGACCACTACTATTATTATAACCTAATTTTATAAATAAAAAAAGTCGATATTTATCAACTTTTTTTGTTTTTAAAATCCTTACTTTAAATTAATTTAAAGCATCTTTTAATTTGCTTCCAGCTTTGAATGAAGCAACTGTTTTAGCAGGAATTTTAATAGTTTCTTTTGTTAATGGATTAATTCCTTCACGTGCAGCTCTTTTTTTAGCACTGAATGTTCCAAATCCAACTAGTGAAACCTTTCCTTCTTTTTTTAATCCAGCAGTAATTCCTGCGATAGTAGCATCTAATGCACGAGCAGCATCAGCTTTTGATAAGCCTGCTTCTTTAGCAATTAATTCTACTAATTCTGTTTTAGACATGTTCTTACCTCCCATACATTTCTAAATTTTTGTAAAGCTCATTGTCCTTACATATTAAGATTAGCAAAAAAAAGCCATAAAATCAACAAAAATCATTAATTTCTTTATTTTTATGTGTTATTTTACCCTTTTATTGACTTTTATTTGACAAAATAAAAAAATAGTTATCGTTATATTACGATAGCTATTAAAGTATTCGATCCCTTATTTACTATTTTAGAGACTGTTTCTTTTAATTTAAATCTTGTATTATCAGGCATCATATTAAGTTTGGCTTGAATTCCCTCTTGAACTATAGTTTCTAAACTACGACCAAAAATTTCACTTTTCCAAATACTTTTAGAATCCGTTTCATAATCTTTCATTAAATGATTGATTAATTCTTTTGATTGTAATTCACTACCTATTATTGGTTCAAATGTCGATTCAACATCAACTTTAATCATATGTATGCTCGATGCTACTGCTTTTAGTTTTACTCCATACCTGCTTCCTTGTTTAACAAGTTCTGGTGTTTCTAACTTCAATTCTTTTAATGATGGATAAACTATACCATAGCCAGTTGTCTTAGCCATTTTGATAGCTTCTTTTAAAGAATCCATCTCTTCTTTATTTTCAGAATAAGAAGCAAATATTTTAAGTAAGCCTGCCTTTGTAGTAACCATGTCTCCCATTATTGATTTTAATGTTTCTTTGTAAAGTTCATCAGTTGATTCTAAATTAATGGTAATGGTTCCTGTCGCAGCATCTAATTCACTTATATAGGCATTCGATATATATTCAGATTCATTAAAATGTTCTAAGATATTGTCAACGTCTTTTATTTTTTCAACACTTACGACACTTTCTCTAATCTTATTTAAATATTCTTCTTTAATTATATGATTATTAGGTAATACATGTACCCATTCAGGAATTGATGCTTTAATATCTAATACTGGAAATTCATATAATGCTGTTTTTAATATTTCCATTATTTCAACTTCATTCATTAATTCAGCACTGATTGGCATTACTGGAACTTCATATGCTTCACTTAAAGATTTTGCTAGTTCTCTAGTTTCTGTATTGGTAGGATGTACAGTGTTTAATATTATAATGAATGGTTTACCAATACTTTTTAGCTCACTAACTACTTTTTCTTCAGCTTCAATATATGATTCTCTTTTAATTTCTCCAAAAGATCCATCTGTTGTTACGACGATACCTATAGTTGCATGATCTTTTATTACTTTTTCAGTACCTATTTCGGCTGCCTCTACAAAAGGAATTGCATCTTCGAACCAAGGACTTTTTACCATCCTAGGATTTCCATCTTCATCAACAAAACCATTGGCTTCAGGAATCACATATCCTACACAATCAACTAGTTTGATGCTTGTTTCAAATTCATTTACTTTGATTGTTGCGCCATTACTTGGAACAAATTTAGGCTCAGTTGTCATAATAGTTTTACCTTGAGCACTTTGAGGAATCTCATCTAAACAATGTTTCTTTTCGTATTCATCAGTTATATTTGGTACAACTAAGTTTTCAATGAAACGTTTAATAAATGTTGATTTCCCAGTTCTAACTGCTCCCACGACTCCAAGATATATTTCTCCATTACCGCGTTTTGCTATAGAAGATATTATTTTTTCTTTTTCCATAACACACCTATCTTTCATTTATCTAATTAATGGTATGTTATTGGTTCTAACTTTATGACATATATTATTCTATTTAAGCGCAGGATATTAGAATATATACATCTAAAGCCGATGCTATTACCTTTTATAGAGTATAAACCTTTAATACTTATCCATAATAATTTAAAGTTGTAAGGAAAAGATATTTTTTTAATTATGAATAACTTAAAGTTTTATATACGCCGTTCATTCCATCATACCAGTTTTGAACCCCAGTTGCAAAATTTAAAACGCTTCCATAACCGTTATGAGAAATTGTGTAACTTTGTGAATCATCTAGTGTAACGTCTCTAACTGCATGTTGATATGTTCCATAAACTTTAGCATATTGTGATGTTGCTACTACATTTGCTGTAATATCTGTTTCATAGTATGATGCATTGTTTACTAAATTCATGGATATTCCAAATCCGTTGTCATATTTTACAATGTTTGTACCATTTGGAGAATACTCAACTAATCCCGTTGTTCCATTTTTTATGTATGCTTGTAATCCTTCTTGTGTTCCTTCAATTACATAACCATCTTCAACTCGCATCGCTGTAACATCATATGATTGAGTAACTGGCACTATAAGCCATTGAGTATATATAGTTATCATATGAGTATTGCCAAACAATTCAGAATCCATTAATGATATCTTTTTATATGTTGTTTGATAAAAAGTTACATCCATAGGACTTGGTAATGTGCCATTTCTTATATCATCTTCTAAATCTAAATCTATTTCTTCATTGTATGTTCCATTCGCTGTTTGAGTAACTTTATATAGCTTTTGTTCTACTGTAAAATCATTTTCGGTGTATAATGCTATTTTTTCATCACTCATTAATGATATATATAGATCTGAAAATATAGGACTTAATATTTCATATTGTTCTTCAGTTACTTCTGCTTTAACACTACTTACAAAACACAAAGTACATAATATTATAAAAGTAAACGCTACTTTTATAATATGGTCTTTCACTGCTACTTAAAAATTTTTCAACCTCCTTCCTACTCCATAACAACCATAACAAAAGTCGACATTTTAAGCAATAGAAAATGCATAGAGAAACAACTCTACGATTGTAGAGTTGTTAAAATGCTATTATAACTTTGTATAATTGATTTTATCAAAACTATATAAGTATCACACATTTGATTATTATCATTTAATATTTCATTATTAATAATATAATTACATGATAACTCTATATTATTTGCATTATTAATTTTTAATTTTACTATTTTTGTATTTACATAATAACAAATATCATATTTATAAGTTTTAACAACGAAATTTTCTTTTAATGTTTCATTATTTTTATCATATTCTATTTCTTTTGTACCATCATATTTAATATATGTTTTTGTATCATTGTTATATTCATATCCTATACTTGCTAATTTTTCTTGAATATTTTCTTCTTCAATATTTGTTTGTTCTTCTTCAATATTTTGATTTGGTAAATTTAAACTAATATAATTAGTATTATTTAATAAACTTTTATTTCCATTATAAATGTTTTTACTATTATAACCATTCTCTGTTTTAAAATTTTCATAAGATAATTTATTGCTTACAAAATTTACTTTTAAAACTAAATTTGCTTTATAATTATGAATCACATTGTCTTCATCAGTAATTTTTATTTCTAAATGCAAATTGTTTTTCATTGAGTTAATTACATCATCTTTTAATCTTTCAGGATAATTATTTAATTCTGTAATAAATATATCTTCTAAATTATCACTTGTATATATACTTATTTTATCAGCATTAACTAATGTAAATAATTCAAGTTCAATATCTTTTATTTCATAATCCATTTTAGTTATTTCAATATTATCTATTAATAATATATTACGAACTTTATTTTTAATGAAATATCCACGAGATATTGATAAATCATCTTTAGTATTATAAGTTATCGTATACATCGATACGGCATTATAATTATTTATAAAATATATTAAGAGTAATATGAATAAAACTATAAAGATTAATAGAAATATATTATGTAGAATATACTTAAATGCTTTAATGACACCTTTAATTCCATATCTTAAATAATCTTTAAATGTTCTTTTTTCTGTTAATAAGTTACTTGGAGATATACCTAATTTATTACAAATTTTTCTAATACTTACTCCATCAGGTACTGAACTGCCATTTTCCCATTTAGATATAGTTCTATCAGATACACCAATGATTTCTGCTAGCTCTTTTTGAGTTATGTTGTTCATTTCTCTTATCTTACTTATTTGATAAGCAAAATTTTCATCTTTGAATTCTTTCTTACTTTCTACATCAATTTTAATTTTCTTCGTTGAATCTCCTGATTCCATACCTTTTTTCACCTTAATCATTTTATCACATTTTTTTTTTTTTTGCATTATTTTTTTTCATTTTTTTCCTTTTTTGTTAAATTTGACATTTAAATGTTTTAATTTTATAATAAATTCATATTTTTTAAAGAAAAGAGCTGATTATATGAATATAAATAAAGTAAATCATATCTATAATAAATATATTGATGAATTACTAAGAAATGAATTTCAAACTTCTTCTCCTTTATTAGAAGATTTATTTTTAAGAAAAGATTATGAACTATTATTAAAACCAGTTTTAGATGTTATTAAAAAACATCCTAATGCTAGTTTAACAAATTTAAGATTATATTTATTTCAAAAAAGTGGTTTAAAAGAAATTACTGATACATTTGTAAAATATACAAAAACTACCCCAGGATTAATTCTCGATTTTGGTACTACTAAAAATAGAGATACTGTTTTGTGCGGCAAAAGACAAGAATGTGTTTTAAAAAATGGCATTTTAATTCCAGATGAATTAGATATAGAACAAGATACTATTTTTGATATTGCTTCGACTTCTAAATTGTTTACTTCTGTTGCTATTTTAAGAATTTATGAACTTGGTTATATTGATGTATTTGATCCCGTAAATAAATATGCTCCAGAATTTGTTAATTTAGATGATGTTACTATTTATGATTTATTAAAGTTTAGAGTTAATATTGGCACTGATAAAAGAATAGATAGTGCTAAAACTAAAGAAGAAGCCGAAGCTATATTATTTAGTACTCATAAAAGAGAAGGTTTATTAACTAATGCTTATACTGATATTGGGGCAATGATTTTAAGATATGTTGTTGAAAAAGCTACCGGGGTTTCATTTGTTGAATTTGTAAATAGTGAAATATTTAAAAAAGCTAATATGATTGATACTTATTTAAACGTTCCTTCAGAAAAATTAGATCGAGTTGCTAATGAAAATTATTCTAGTATTGTAAAAAGTGATGGTACTATAATTACTAGATATGATAATATCCCCGGAACTGTTCATGATGCTAAAGCTTTAGCTATTGGACATGAGTTTGGTATTGCACCAGGACATGCAGGATTCTTTTCTACTAAAGATGATTTAATTAATTTTGCTAATGCTTTGATAAAAGGAAAAATTATTAGTAATGATTTAGTTTTGACTATGAGTGATACTGCTTGTGGAGTAGAATTAGATGATAATCAATATACTTATTATTATGGTTCTTTAGTTTATTTAAAACAGCCAGATTCTAGTCATTTATCTGTATATTATCCTTTATCTGGTAAAGCTTTTATGTCACCAGGTTTTGCTGGTACGACTTTGGTAATTGATCCAATAAATCAAATATCTGTTTTTATTGGAGCTAATAGATTACATAATAGAATTTATCAAATTCATTCAAGTCAATTAGATAAAATTACTGTTGATGAACATAATAAAAAAACTTTTATTTTACCAGATGGAACTGAAAAAATAATAAGTTCTAACTTTACTAGAGAAAAAGAAGTAATGGTAAGATTAGCTATCGATTTAACATTGCAATATCAATTATTAGAAAGAATTTATCCCCAAGAAAAAGAAATGCATTTAGTTAGAGAACTTAACTAAATGCATTTTAAAAATATTATTTTTTAATTTATTCAAAAATGTCTATTCTTAAATTAAAATATCATTTTGAATTATATTAATTTTAATAATTATTAGTTTGATAATTTATTTAAATCTTTAAAATCTATTCCTGTACATTTATTTATAATATCAACAGGAATTCCTTCACTTAACATCTTTTGAGCTACATTAAGTTTGCCAATCTCAATACCTTCAGTTTTACCAATTCTTTTTGCATTCCTAAGTGCTGATTGTTCATGATTTATTAATTTTTGATTCCTTGGATCACTTATAAATTCTTTTACATATTCTATTGTTTTTTCTAACATTTTATCTCCCCCACTACCTTTTTCCACTTTTATTAATCTTTTCCTCTTTCACTATATATTTTAAATTAAATGTTTTTTTTATTTTTTTTTATTTTTTAAAATTTTTATTTTACAAAAAAAAATAGACTAGAAAATTTAGTCTAAAGAAAATTTGTTTTAATAATTATAAATTACTGTTAGTACTAATATAAAAATGTTGGTTTTCCTACATTCTTATATTGTCATAATCCTACATTTTTTATATTGACATTAACAATTACTCATTTATTTAAATCTATTTCTAGGTTTTGTTCTTTAATTATATTTTTAACTTCATCTACACTTAAATTAACTAAAGTTGCAATTGTTTCAATGGAAATACTTTGATTAATTGCGTTTATAATAACGTCTATTAAAATGTACCCTTTGTCAAGGACAAATTTCATTTTTTAAGAAGAAGGGGTTTATATTTTTTTGCTTTTTCCAATA
>CALVIZ010000003.1 GCA_944331865.1 uncultured Bacilli bacterium
AATGGGTAATTCAATTATATTATATGTTTATTTTCACCAACCATAAACTCTCTATAATATACATAATATAATTTACTCTAACATTAATCAACATTTATTTACTTGCAATTTTTTTATATTCTTTTATTATATCAAGCATTTCTTCTACAATAATCTCATTTATTGGATTATCAGGAATACTTTTAATTAATACTTGTTCTATATTTTTTAGAGGAATAGCAACTACTTTAAAATTACCTTCTTTTTCCTGCACAGTTAATTTTAATTCATTATTATCAAAATTTTCATTTGTTTTAACAATAAAGTAATATATTTCATTACATCGATTTTTTCCTGAATTGTGATAATTTTTGTTAAAATAAGTTATTTTTTCAAATAAAGTACAATTTTCTTTAATAACATTTATTCCCGCTTCTTCTTTTATTTCTCTTATTAAACATTCTTCTAATGTTTCCCCATCTTCCAAATGTCCTCCTGGAAATTGAAAAGTTTTATGTGAATATCCTAAAATAATATCTTTATTATTATTAACAATAACAGCTTTAGTCCTAATAATTGTCTCATCTATTTGCTCTTTACTCAAATTATCATAATTATATAAAATTTCTTTCATTGATAATCACCTAACTTTCTCATTTAAAATATAATACCATATCTTCATGAAAAATTAAATAGCATTATAAATTATATTAAATAAATTATCATATTCTTTCTTTAGATTTTCATCTAAATTTTTATATTTAGATGAAATCATATCTTTTACCCATTTTCTAGTTTCATTATAATTTAATTTATATTCATTTATAGCTAAATAATAAAATATCGTAATATTATTAAACATTGAAATAATATCAGCATTTCTAACACACCATTCTTCTTTAGATATTTCCGTATCTAAAGAACCACTATGATGTATTATACAAAGTTTTACTTTTTCTATTTTTTCTTTATCATAACCTTCTTTTAACAATAATTCTTCTGCTATATCAGCTCCAACTAGGTTATGAGGTTTATCAATATCCTTTTCTAATACTTTAGCTATATCATGTAATATAGCACTAATTACTACTATTTCTTTATCGGCATTTACTCTACTTGCTAAATGTCCTGCTATATCAACAACATATTTTACATGATTATCCCAATAGTTATAACTACTTTTATTTTCATATTCTAAAGATTCTTTGATAAAGTATTTTTGAATTTTATCTATCACTATTATCCCCTACTTTCTAAATATTTGGCCATTTTATCATATATATCTAATTGTTTTTCAAAATGTTTAAGATTATCCTCTGCACTATTCATAGATTTTGGCATATCTTGCCCCTCAAATATAACTATTCTATCAAAAGTAGTACCATTTCCCATAGCAATTTCAGAAATACTGGCTTTTTCAATACTTACAAATTGTTTGTATTCACCATTTGGAGTTGCAAATGTTAAACATTCTTTTAAAAGAATTGTTCTATTTTCTTTACCTTCCATTAATTTTAATATTTCTTCACTAGTTAAATAATCATTGATATATCTTAAAAATGGACCAGGAAATCCATTTAGAACTTCGATAAAATAACCAACATCAGATTTTATTACTGGCCTCTCCAGTTTTTCCGCGGCATAAAAAGCCGAATATTTAGATACTTCTTCAACTTCATGCGATTGAATCTCAAAAGTATCCATTTTTTCATGTAATAATTCAACATTATATTTTTTAAATATTTCACTAGCAACTTGCCATTTACCGATGTTGCCAGTAACCATAGTAACTTGCTTCATTCATCCTCCAAAAAAAATTTTGCTCTTTTAAATAATTTTTTATAAGTATTAGGATATGTTAGATTATCTGGTAGATCATCAGATAGTAAAATACTAGATGTTTCATAACCTGTTGGTAAATTACCCATCTCTAATACCTCACAAAAGACAAGCAATGCAAAAGTGCTTATTTTATAAACACATATTGGAGTAAGTTCTACTTTGGTTGCTCCAATTTCTTCATACATTTCTCTTACTGCCGCATCTCGCCAAGATTCATTTTCTTCAATATGTCCTCCAGGTAATTCATAACCATTTCTTTTTTTATTGTAGCAAAAAACAAATTTGTCTTTATACTTACAAACACAAACAACTCTTGTATATTCCGACTCACTACAATATCCTAAATCTTAAAGTTTTACTTCTAACAATTTTTATTTCATATCTAAATTATAAACTTTAATCATTTTAATTGCAATAAAAAATATGAAAATCAAAGTTGTCTTTCATATTTTTATTTACACTCTATACAAATAACTGGTACTAACATTTCATCTTCAAGAATTCCCCCATGATTAGCAAGCATAGCTTTATCTTTCTTACCAGTAGTAGTATAACTAAATGATAAATCAGATGTACTAATAAGTACATAATCACCAAAGAAATCATCAATTCTTTTATGTTTAACTCCCATACCAAGCAAGCCACTATTTAAAAATTCTTCTTTAGTATATAAAATATATTTACCATTAAAATGTTTATCTAAAGATTTAACAAATTCTTCATGCATACCATCCTTAATAAAAAATGTTACAAATCTAAATTCTATAGATGGTGGCATTTTTAGACAAGCATCAATATCTGGATAATCATTTAAATATACTTCTTTTATATTAACTTGACCATGATCTGCAGTAATAATTATTAAAGTGTCATCTAATTCTTTAGCAAGTTTTTCTAAATTTTTATTAATTTTTGTTAAAACTTCTGTAGCTTCTTTACTACCAACTCCAAAGTGATGCATTGTAGTATCAAATTCATCCCAATAAGCCGATATTAAATTTTTACCTTCGCTATTGCAAGCATACTCAATTTTTCCACATAATTCTTCAAATGTTTTAGAACCATTCGGAGCAAATGCCGGAAAAAGCAAGTGGAAATTAATATCACTATTTTTAGAACATATCAAATCATATATTCTAGTATATTTTAGGTCTTCTTTATAAGAAGTATCTTTAATTACTTTCCTAGTATAATAATCTCTTTCTGAATACATTTCAATCATAAAATTTTTTTCTTTTATATATTGCATCCAACCTACCCAACCACTTTCTAGTGGTGATAAGCCTGAATGAATGGCTGTTGTTGCTGGTACAGTTGAGGAAGGCAATACTGTTGTAACATTTGTTAATGTATGTTTATTTAAAAAAGCATCATCACTTAAAGTAGAACGCAGTATATTAAATCCCATACCATCAATAATTAAATATACAATATTTCGATATCCTTTATTTAATATTTTATCTAGTTCTTTTAAACTTTTATAATTACTATCAATATTATAATACTTCATAATTGATGAAGATATTGAAAGTACACTTCTATTATAATCTGGTTTTACAATATTCATAATATCATCCTTTCTTTTAATTATT
Source organism: uncultured Bacilli bacterium (assembly GCA_944331865.1). Classification (GTDB taxonomy): domain Bacteria; phylum Bacillota_I; class Bacilli_A; order RF39; family UBA660; genus Onthocola_B. Next base: position 3,414 of record CALVIZ010000003.1, read on the forward strand.
TAATTATTTAATTCTTGATTCTAAAAATTCTAATAATTCTGGTTTCTTATCCAAAATATAATATGATTGTGGAGCAACAAAATCAGGAAATTTTTCTTGTAATTCTTTTAGTGTTACTTCTTTAATTGGAGTAATACTTAAAACTTCCATTGCATAGCCGATATCATTATGCAAATATTCTTTTATATCATCAAAACTTCCTTTTTCATTTTCTTCAGCAAGCTCAGCAATATCTAATGCATTACCTATAATAGGTTTAGCAAATCTTATTTTAGCTACTATACTCTTTTTAGTTTTAGAAATATAAATATAAGCATCACTTACATCTTTTAAATACCTAGTACGATATTCATATTTCTTTTTACCACTTAACATAGCCTCATAATATTCTTCTCTTAAACTCATTAAAACACATATTGGTCTATCTTCCATAAATGACAATTGTTGCCTCATAGTAACCACCTTAATCTTTATTTATTAAATGAACAAATTCTTTAGATTCTATAACCTTAAATAATACTTTAGGTTTAAAATTTAAATCTTTTAATTCATCAATACTCATCCATATAAATTTTATATCATTTTATTTTTTACTTTCAATATTTACTACTTCATCTAATAGATAATTACTTTTATCTTTAAATTTAATTTCATTAACCATTAAGATTTCATGAAACTTTTTATTATAAAATGAAGATACAAAAAAGTTTTCAATTATGCCTAAGGATTTAACAAATAAAGTATCTATACCTGTTTCTTCTCTAAATTCTCTAATACTTGTATTTATTGTATCTTCATTTATTTCACATCTACCTCCCGGTAGTGTTAAATGCCCAGCTTTTTTTATTTACTTGAACTAATATTTTATTTTTATTTCTAATTACTGAAGCAACTCGAAAATTAAATACAAAATCATCATCATTATTTATTATAATATCTGTATTCATAAGACCTCCATTAACTTAATAGAAATTTTTCACTCTTTATTGCTGGCAACATAAAGTTACCTTTCTTCCAATACAGCTTTTATTCTTCTAACACCTGCAGAAGATGATTCTTCTTTTAATATTTTAAATTTGCCTAATTCATTTGTATTTTTTACATGAGGTCCACCACAGATTTCTTTTGAAAAATCGCCAATTGAATAAACTTTAACAACACTACCATATTTATTTTCAAAAGTACCATGAGCCCCTTGCTTTTTAGCATCTTCATAAGGCATTTCTTCCATAACTACAGGAATGCTTTCATTAATTTTTTCATTAACTAAATTTGTTAATTCTGTTTTTTCTTCATCAGTCATCTTATGATCTAAATTAAAATCAAATCTAATTCTTTCACTTGTTATATTACAACCTTTTTGAATAATATCTGCTCCATACATTTTTTGTAAACTAGCTAACATAATATGAGCAAGTGTATGATATTTAGTTGATTCATATGAACTATCCGCAAGACCTCCTTTAAAAGATCCAGCATCAATAGTTTTTGATTTTTCTTGATGATCCTTAAATGCTTTATTAAAGCCATCAATATCTACTTTTAAACCATTTTCACTAGCTAACTCTTGAGTCATTTCCAAAGGAAAACCAAAAGTATCAAATAATTTAAAGGCATCCATTCCACTTATAGTATCACTATCCATATGTTTTATAACTTTATAAAATAATCTTTCGCCATCTTTAATAGTTTTACCAAATTTTATACCTTCTTTTTCTAATTCACTGCAAATAAACTCTTTATTCTTAGCTAATTCTTTATAAACATCTTGATAATCATTTATAACAACACAAGCAAGTTTTATTAAAGCATCTTCCATTAATCCTAAATTTCTTAAATGCCTAATTGTTCTCCTAATTAATCTTCTAAGAACATAACCTGCTCCAACATTTGATGGGACAATACCATGATCATCTCCCAATATAAAGGTAGAAGTTCTAATATGATCCATTATAATTCGAAAACTTTTTTTATTATCTTCATAATGCATACCAGATAATTCTTCTATTTTTAATTTTAAATTAGCAAAGACATCAGAATCATAAACGGATTCTAAACCATTAAGAACAGTGATAGTTCTTTCTAATCCCATACCTGTATCAACATTTTGTTGCGAAAGTTTTGTTAAGTTTCCAGCATCATCTCGATAGTATTCCATAAAAACATCATTCCAAATTTCTAAATATTTACCACAATCACACGCCGGAGAACAATTTTCGCTACACTTAGGTTTTCCTGTATCATAAAACATTTCTGTATCAGGACCACATGGACCAACTCCACTACCTAATATCCAAAAATTATTTTCTTTAGGTAAATAAAACAAATGATCTTCACTAACTCCTAAACTTTTCCATATATTATAACTTTCTTCATCTTTTGGTGCTGTTTCATCACCTTTAAAACAAGTAAAATATAATTTTTCTTTAGGAATATTAAGATATTTTGGGCTAGTTAAAAATTCATAACTCATAGCAATAGCTTCACTTTTAAAATAATCACCTAAAGACCAATTACCTAACATTTCAAAAAATGTTAAATGAGATGCATCCCCAACTTCATCTATATCACTTGTTCTAATACATTTTTGACAATCACATAATCTTTTTCCTTCAGGATGATGTTCTCCAAGTAAATATGGTACCAATGGATGCATTCCTGCTGTAGTAAATAATACTGTTGGATCATTTTCAGGTACAATTGATGCTGATGGGATAACTTTATGATTATGTTCTTTAAAAAAATCTAAATAGAAATCTCTTAATTCTTTACTTGTTAGCTGTTTCATTTTCTACCTCATCTAAAAACTTAAATAACTTTTGTTTTACAGTATCTAAATTGTCATTTGCTAATGTTAAATCAAATTCATTATAATTTTCTAAAGCAGTTTCGGTAATATGAGCTTGTTGAGCAACCGTTAGCTTACTTTTTGCAAATTGATTAATAACTAAAATACTATAAGCATCATCATAATTTTCTTTCATTTCTTCAAACTCTTCAGGCATTCTAGCATCACTAATAATTACAACATCAATATCAGCAAGAGCATAAACATTTATATCTTCAATCATTCTTCTAGTAAAAAAATATTTATCATAAGCTCTGATTTTTGTCCCAAAACTTTGCAAAAAATCTCTAGGTTTATTTTGACTTACACCATCCCAATCTGTTAATTCTTTAGCAAAGTTTTTTAAATATTTACTAAATTCTGTAACAACAGCCTTTTTTAATTTGTAAATATAATATTCTTCAATCATTTTAGCAACTTCACCTTTGCCACTACCACTTTTACCCCCAACTACAAATATTTTCATAAATCCTCCTTTTTTATAAAAACAAAAAGGATTATACCAAGGAGTGCATATAGCACGGTACCATCCTTTTATTTTACTTAATTACCTTAACGCGGTTTTTCGATTAATCTTAAAAAGCAGCAAATAAATAATCTTTTTATTAGTTTCCATCAACCACTAACTTTCTATTAAAAAAATTATTTACCATCTTTTCTCATCGATTACATAACTAATATAACATATTTAAACTGTTTCTTCAACTTCTATATTTCTTTTTTTACTTTCTATTTTACTTTTTATAAAATGCCATATAACTTTAATTATAGACATTATTGGAGTAGCTAAAATCATTCCAATAATACCAAAGAAATAACCAAAAATCAATAAACCACAAATAATAGTAACAGGATGTAAGTTTGTTGCCCTACTCATCACTACTGGTTGTAATACATAAGATTCTATCAGTTGAACAATTACTGCTATAATAAATACTCCTAAACCAATTAATGGACTTTGAGTTAAACCAACAATAGTAACTACAGCAGTTCCAATATAAGGACCAATATAAGGAATCAAATCTGTAATACCACAGAAAAGTCCAAATAATAATGCTGATTTTAAACCAATTATAGAAAAACCAATGGTATCACAAACAAATAACATACAAGCAATTAACAATGTTCCATTAACTGTCTTACGAACTTCTGTCCCTATATCTTCTAATAATTTAGCTATTTCCATTTGATGTTTTTTAGGAATTAATTTTAAAAATAATACTGTAACATTATCAAAATCAAACAACATATATAAACCAATTATTAAACCAAATAAAATACTACCTAAAGCACTAACAAATTTTCCCATCACATTTACAATATTAGTAGGTAAATTACTTGTTATATCATTTCCATAACTATTAATTGCATCTAAAATATTATTTTTAATACTTACTATATCTAATTCTTCAATATCTATTTTAGCAAATATTTCATTTACAAAATTAGTAATTTTATTAATAATACCTGGAATTGTTGATATAAGTTCATTTAATTCATTATATATTATAGGGATAAATATTCTAAAGAATAATATTAAAAATAAAATAAAAACAACATATACTATTAAAGATGCTAATATTCTTGATAATCCTTTTTTGGTCATTTTATTAACTAAAGGATTAAACAACCAAGCAATAACAAAACCAATAAAAAGTGGAGAAATTACTTTTAAAATATTACCAATAAACTTAAATATTCCTATCTCACGACAAAGAATTATAGCAACTAAAACAATACTTATAATGAGTATTATAAATAACAATTTTAAAATATTTTTACTTAAATAAATAATTTCATTTAATCCATCAGTATCTATATTGTTTTTCTTTCTAAACATATTTACCTCCCTTAAAATATTATAACATAAAAAAGCAACATTTATGCTGCTTTATCACGAATTAACTCTAATTCCTTACTTTTTTCTCTTTCCATATTATTTTCTTCAACAAAATATACTATTATTTTTCTTTGTTCTAAATATGGTAAACTAAATATTATATTAATAACTATTTCTATATTTCCACTTTTTAAATAATCTTTAAAATCTTTACTTATTCTCTCATCTTTAACTATAGCACTAAATTTATTAATTATATTATTTAATCTATTTTTATTATTTAATAATTCCTTTAAATATACATTAATATTAAAGTCACTATAAAAATCTTTATCTATTATCTTTAAAGGATTATGTTTTTGATTATCTTGTATAACTAATTGTCCATTTAAGTATTCTTCACTAACTATATTTGCCCTTTTTATAGATTGTATTATTTCATCAATAGTAAAATTCATTGTAAAAGAATCAATTGCTTGCAAAGAAATTCTAGGAATTCCATTAGCAATATCTAATTTGGATATAGCTATAAAAACATAATCACCAGGCCGTTTTAATAATGCTAAAAAATGTCTTTGTTCATCCACTTTCTTCATAAACTCAACTCCTCTTTTTAATGAAGAGATTATTGTATCACATTTTAAAGCATTCGTCAATTAAAACATTTTATCCACATTATCTGGTACTTTATCATTAATTATCTTACTAACTATTTTATCACTTAATTCCTTATTAACTTTCTTCCCTGTCATAACACTTAATGTATCAATAACTTCTCTAATTGTTGCTTCATCTTTCATATTTCCATTTTGAAGCTTTTCAGCGAGTCCCAATATTGTCTCTTTATTAACATTAGTTTTCTTTTCCACCTTTTTAAAAAAATCATCACCAAATTTCATAAAACACCTCTAAAATAATATATGCAAAAAATTATTAAATTGCCTAATCAGCAATCCTTATTTAAACAAAAAAAATAAAGGATTTACTATTCTTCACCTTTATTTTTAAATTTTAAAATTATTAAAAAAAAAAAAAAATCAATATTATCTCTAATTTGATTTTCTAAATATCTTTCATAACTAAAATGCACTAATTTTTTATCATTTACTTGTAATTCAAATTTCGGAGGTTTATTATCAACTTGATGAACAAAATATATTTTAAGTCTCCTACCCTTATATGAAGGTGGTTGATGAATTGATACTGCATCCATTATAATATTATTTAAAACTGAAGTTTTTACTTCTTTTTTATTATTTTCATACGCATTAATAATCTCTGGCATTAAAGTATTTATCCTTTTTTTAGTTAAAGCACTTAAGAAAACTACATTTGCATAAGGACCAAATTTTAATTCATATTTAATTAACTCTTGCCATTCTTTTATTGCTTTATCAGGATTACTTATTGTATCCCATTTATTTACACAAATAACAATCCCCTTGCCGGCATCAATAGCGTAAGAAATAATATGTTTATCATGTTCAATAATTCCATCAACTGCATTTAAAACCACAACACAAACATCACTTCTATCAATCGCTTTAAGACTTCTAACTAAACTATATTTTTCAACAGATTCATATATTTTGCCCTTCTTACGCATTCCTGCAGTATCAATCACTGTATATTCTTCATGATTATATCTAAAATTAGTATCAACAGCATCTCTAGTTGTTCCAGCAACATCACTAACTATTACTCTTTCTTCATTGATTAAAGCATTAATTAAACTACTTTTTCCCACATTTGGTCTACCTATAATACAAAATTTAATTCTATTATCTTCTTCTAAAGTTTCTATTTCTATATCTTTAGTAATTTCTTTAAGCAATTCATCAATTCCTAAATTATGTTCAGCACTTACTCCGATAATATTACTAAAACCTAATTCATAATAATTATATATATTTTCTTTTCTTTTTTCATTATCTAATTTATTAACAACAATAATTACTTCCTTATTTGTTTTATGTAATAAATTACTTATATATAAATCTGTTTGATCAAGTTCACTTAAACCATCAACTACAAATAAAATAATATCTGCTTCATCCATAGCAAGTTCTGCTTGCATAAGTATTTCTTTATCAAAACTAGCATTTTCTAAACTAATACCCCCAGTATCAATTAAATAAAAAGATTTATCTTGATAATTAACTTTACCATATATTCTATCCCTAGTTATTCCTGGAGTATCCATAATAATTGCTTTTTTTTCTCTAATCAATCTATTAAATATACTACTTTTCCCAACATTAGGTTTCCCAATTAAACATATTGTCTTCATTATACCCCCGCATTACTTTTTACATCATCTATTATTGAATAAATTCTATTATTTCTACGATATATAATAACAGTATCATTTAACATACTTTTACCCGTATAATCATTTATTAAATCTACTTTTCCATTTTCTTTATTTAAATATTTGCTATCAAAAAAACCCGCATTGATTAATTCCCCAGCTGTTTTTATTGTACAAATAGTAATATTATATTCTGTTTTATCTCCTGCTTTATTTTCAGTAGTTATTACTCCTTTACAATTATCATTATCACTAGTTAATTCTTCAGGATTTTCTTGACCATAAAGAATCGCCGCCTGTTCAATTTGTTCAATCTTGGTTGCAACTATTTTTTTTAAAGCATTTTCTCTTATTCTAGTTACACTTATTAAACCTATAGTAATAACTATAGCAAGTATAGCGATAACTGCTAGTAACTCTACTAATGTAAATCCTTTTTTATTCATCTAAATCCTACTTTCTAATATTTCTAGTACTTCATTACGACCTTTTTTAGTAACAGTTGAAAAAGTAATAAATTGATCATCATCACTAATTTTTAATGTATCTTTAATTAATTTATCTTGTTTAATCCTACTATTTTTACCTACTTTATCATATTTAGTAGCAATAATAGTAATATCTAAATTATAATATTTTAAAAACTCATACATTAAACAATCATCTTCAGTAGGTTTATGTCGATAATCTATAAGTAAAAAAACATTTTTTAAATTCGGTCTATTTTTTAAATATTCTTCTATCATTAAACCAAATTTCTTTTGTTTATCTTTACTAACACTAGCATAACCATATCCTGGTACATCTACTAAATAAAAATTATCATTTATCAAATAAAAGTTTAAAGTTTGCGTTTTCCCTGGTTTAGATGATGTTTTCGCAAAGTTCTTTCTTTCTATTAAAGTGTTTATAAAACTACTTTTACCAACATTACTTCTACCAACAAGCAAAAATTCTGCCAAGTTATCCTCCGGATATTGACTTCTTCTTACTGTAATTATTGGTTCACACACTTTTTCAATTTGCACAATTAATCACCAATTCAATTATATAGTAATTTAATTAAAAATGCAAATTTACTGTTTTAAACTAACTTTATCTTCACTAACTCTATCTTGTTCCGTTAATAAAGAAAAATATTTATTTCCTCCTTCAACAAATTGCACACTATTAGGTACATCTAATATATTAGATAAAAAGTTTAAATAATTATGTATAGGTTTTTCACTTATTAAAAAATCTAATATTGCACGAAACCTTTCTCCTTCTAAAGTTCCATAAAAAGTTTTATAATTGCCATTTTCATAAACTATAAATTGATTAGGTGTAATTGCTTGACAATATAAACTATGGCCATCTAAATCAAAAGCCTGAACAAAATTTATAGAAGATTTACTCTTAGTTCGATTATATATTGTATTAATAACAGCATAAGTATCAGTATATGTCGGATTTGCTTCTGCCATAACAATAGCACATAAAACTTTAAACTCTTCTTCCGTTAAATTATAGTGTTCTAAAACATAGTTGATTGCTTCAGTATAACCATAAGTATTATAATATTCATCAACCTTATCTTCACCTAATTCATATATTTCCTTTAATGATAACTTACTTAAATTTAATATATCTTCATTATTTTCTAATACTTGAACATAATTATTTTCATTTTCATTATCTAAATTTTCATAATCTAATTCATCTAGTTCTTCAGGCAATATAGTTATTAATGAAGTTTTATTTAGTTCTTCATTAAAATAATCTTTATCAATTTTAGTTATAATATGTTCTTCATTTCCATCTTTAGGTGTAAAAGAAGAATTTACAAAAATCATTGCCAACATTGCTAAACATATTTTACCTTTTTTATTTATTCTTTTACTCATACTATTATCCTCTATAATTATATTAACATAAATATTGTTTTTTATCTATTTTTTTTATAACCAACATAAAATTATTTAGGTGTTTACTATGAATAGAAATGATCATAATACAAACTTTCCTCCCAGTGCTAACCCTCATTTATATGCAATGCTTGCTGTTACAGTTGGATTTTCATGTGTAGGTGATTATAATGCAAATGAACAAAATTCTATAGGAAACTGGCTTATTTTAGTTGGTCAATATATATTAACTCATGCCGCCCAACAACAATTAATTGAAGCAAGATTAGAAAATAACAATTTAAATATAAATTCCAAAAAACATAAAAGCGGTCAAGGTGGACCTTTTACTGATAATGAACAAGGCAAAAGTAATCAAACTCAAAGAGATGAAGTAGATTTTATACTTAAAGCAATTGAAGATATAAAAAAAGAATTAGAAAATATTAAATCTAATTCTAATTAATTTTAATGTTTATTGTTCCTATACCATTATCAATATTTATTAAATTTTGGCCATTACCATAAACAGAACTTACTTTTTTTTCATTAATTTTAACTACACCAATTCCAGAATCAATTATAAAACGATAAAGAGATTCATTAGTTAAATTTAAATTTATTTCTCCAATGCCACCATCAATTTTACTATTACCAAGAATTTCACCATCAAGTTCAGCTTTACCAATTCCAGCATCTAAATCAAGATTAGTGAATGATGTAGATGTTGCTTTAAGCAATCCTGCTCCACCATCTATTTCGCTATTATAAAATGTAGATTCGTTTATTTCTATTAAACCAGCTCCTATATCTAATTCTAAATGATTTGCAATTATGCTATCAATATTTATTTTACCATTACCGCCATCTATAACAAGTTCATTTAAATTGTTTGTAACATATATAATAATTTCACCACTACTATTAAACAACCAATTACCGTTTTCTTCTATTTCTAATTTATTATTTTTATTTCTTACTTTAAAATTATTACTAACTCCGCTAGCTTCAACTAAAAACTTGTCTCCTTTAACTATCTTTACACTAGATTTATTAGCATCTATCTCAATATTATTAATGTTACTATAATATTCACTAAAATTGATGCTACCTCTATTTGATTTACTAAATAAAGATATTGCAAAAAAAAATCCATTTATAATTAATATAATTATAAACATAGCTAAGGCAATAGCAACTATTTTAATAATTTTTTGACTTTCACTCATATATATCTATACTCCCAAACAAAGCAATTGCATCAATATAAATAACCTTTTTACTATCTTTATTTTTACTTTTATTAGTAACCCCTCCAAAAATTGGAGTAGATTTTACCTTTATAGTCACATCTTTTGGCACTTTTATATTAATACCCCCAAATATACTACTTGCAACTATAACAGATTCATTTTTAATTGTAGAATTACTTAAATCTAAAAGTACACTACCAAATATTGCATCAATTTTCGTCCCATTAAATTTTTCAGGCTTTTCTACTTTTTCAGAAAATGTTGCACAAATACTAATTAATTTTTCTTTATCAAATTCATTAATTTTTTCTTTAATTTTGGTATTACTACTCCCAATTAATAAATGTAATCCTATGATAATAAATATTATTGGTATAATTAACTTTATTACGATATCAAATCTTAGTAAATCTATACAAACTAAAAATAAAAGTACTCCTACTATTAAACCTATTATATTACCTATTTTATTTTCATTAGTATTATCAAATAATCCAATTAAACAAGGTACTATTATAATAAAAGTCCACCATCCTCTAAAAAATATATTAAAATCAATAATATCAAATATATTTAAAGCAATAATTATACCTAGCACAATAAAAACCAAACCCCATAATATTCTATTCAATTTAATCATAACTATCCTTTCTAATTTTTGTTTAATTAACAAGTGATAACTATTAATAAAAACATAATTTTTCTTAATTTACTCTATATGGGTCACTTTGCGTTCCATCTCCACTTACATATGAAACATTAGAATTTAGATAAAAAACAGGTCTTATACTAAAAATATCATTTGTTCTACTAATATTTAGATAACCAGTATTATTAACAAAAAAAGAGCGATCAGTACTACCAGATCTCCGAGATATTGTCCACTCAGAAATTCCCATAAACATCCAATTATTATTAATATTACTGTCAGCATTTAAATTTCCCATATTTATAGTCCAATTCTCAGGACTAGCTGCATAACCATAATCACTAACATACATTAACCCTATCTTGCCTATCCATTCTGTATATTCTGCATTATTAGCAATTTCATAATTATATGCAGTTTTAACTGTACTGCTAACTACATTTCCGTAACTAGCTCCACCTACTTGCCATTTAGAATCAGCAATTAAGGAAGTCCATTCATTTCCTAAATAATTTAAATAATTACTATTCAAATTAACCATATTTAAATTTGACTCACTCCAATTATTTGTGTTTGTACTACTATTCCAATTATATCTATTTATAATTGATTTAACCCCTTTATATAAACTAGAATTTGAAGCATTAAAATTTGTAGAATTATAAGCACCATCAGTTTTTAATATATCACTATTAGCATAATCCCATTTTATTAATTTTATTTGTTCATTAAAAACTCCTATAATTCTATATAAGTTATCACTTGGACATATGTTTTCATCACTTCCAAAACAAACATAATTATTGGGATTTGCTCCAGCATATCTATATGAATTATCTTCTGCTCCATTAGTTAAATCAGCATCATGATAATATAATCCGTCTTCTCCATCTATTGTATATATAGTTGCAACTTTACAAGCTAAGGTTGCTATATTTTTTTCATTACAATTATTAGCAAAAATTGTAGATAATATTCTATCTTTTTGAAGTATTACATCTATATCTAGTGTTGCATTTTCATTTATTGATTGATCATTAGATAAATTAACAAATGTTAATGTAAATGTCCAAGTGTGTGTTATTCCTGTTGTTGATGATGTTGTACTTATTGGATGATCTATTACTACATTAAATACACCAGTTTTATTTGTTATATCAAATCCTGATACACCATTTACTGTTACATAACTAAGTGTATCACTACTACTTTGTACAATATTACCATTTTCATCTCTTATAGTAAGTATTAATTCCGCTGTATTATTTGTTGTTGAATATGTAAACGTGTTTTCATTTATTCTAAATCCTACATAATATGTACTATTTGCATTATTAGTTTTACTACTAGCAATTAATCTTACCTGAGGATTAGTTGTATCAGTTAAGTTTCCACTGCCTGTATAAAAGTTATCAGTAGATGCATTTATTGATAAATCATTTCCTTTACTAAAAATAATAGTATCTCCCGTTGCTGTTACTTCCCCTTCTCCTTCAAGTAAATTATCAACTTGAGCACCCAAATAAGAATAAGTAAATCTACCTATAAAAAGTGCTATTACTACTAATATTAATACAAATATAATTGCTAATAAAATGTTTCTAACATTTTCCTTTGCCATTTATATCACCATATTTTAACTAATTCTAATTGGGTCACTACTTGTTCCAGTTCCACTGATATACAAAACATCAGAATTTAAATAAAATGTAGGCCTTATTACACGTTTATAAGTAGCTCCCGAATTACTAATACGTCCATTAGCATTAAATGTATAAGCAAGATTATCATATGATGGTAAACGAGAAATAGTCCACTCATCAGTTCCTAAATAAAGCCAATTATTACTTCGCAAAGTTGAATTATCATAACTATATATTGCTGTGGTCCAATAGTTACTACTTGCTGCAAATCCATATTCATTTACATATAATAATCCTATTTTCATTTTGTCAACTACACTTGCACTATTTTCTAACTCATCATTATAAAATTGTTTTGCTACATATGTACTACTCCAATCTACTCCATTAACTTTCCAATCATGAGAGACAATTTTATCTTGCCAAGTTTCATCTAAAGAATTATAAAAAGTTGAATTTAAAGTTGTTCTAATACTTGGCTTTGTAGTACTATTCCATACATTACTATCAGAAGAATTCCATGCATAATTTCCATAACTTGTGGATTTAATTAATTTTACTTCATCACCAAATACCCCAATTATTCTATATAAATTATCACTTGGACATGTTTCTGCATCTGAACCAAAGCATACATAGTTATTTGGGCTTGCTCCGCTATATCGATACGAATTATCAGCTGCACTATTAGTTAGACTACTTGAATGATAATATAGTCCATTTGACCCATCTGTATAAGTACTTATTATATAGTTAGTCAAAGTTGTAAATTCTCTAATTGCATTTTGCTGTAAAATTACATCTATATCAAGTATTGCATTTTCATTTATTGATTGATCAGTTGATAAATTAATAAATGTTAAAGTAAATGTCCAAGTATGGGTTATTCCTGTTGTTGATGATGTTGTACTTATCGGATGATCTATTACTACATTAAATTCACCAGTTTTATTTGTTATATCAAATCCTGATACTCCATTTACTGTTACATAACTAAGGGTATCACTATTACTTTGAACAACATTTCCATTTTCATCTCTTATTGTTAGTATTAATTCAGCAGTATTATTTGTTGTTGAATATGTAAATGTATTTTCATTGATTCTAAATCCTACAGAATATGTACTACTTGCATTATTTGTTTTATTACTTGCTATTAATCTTACTTGAGGATTAGTTGTATCTGTTAAATTTCCACTTCCCGTATAAAAATTATCTGTTGATGCATTTATTGATAAATCATTGCCTTTACTAAATATTATTGTATCTCCTGTTGCTGTTACTTCTCCTTCTCCTTCAAGTAAATTATCAACTTGAGCACCCAAATAAGAATAAGTAAATCTACCTATAAAAAGTGCTATTACTACTAATATTAATACAAATATAATTGCTAATAAAATGTTTCTAACATTTTCCTTTGCCATTTATATCACCTATACTACATAGATTATAACAAAAAATAAAAATATATTAAAGTAATTTATTTAAAAAAAGTACAAATTGTGTTAATATATTCACTTAAATGAGGGATAAATATGATAATAAATTATGAAGAAATACTTAAAAAATGCCGTAATATATTAAAAGGTGACCCAAATAACGCAGCAGCCCTAGCAACTTTAAGATTTATCTATCAAATAAATTTTGATGATAATTTAATATGGTTTGAAGAACATTTACAAAAAGAAGAATATTTATTATATATAACAAGGCATTCATTTTTATCTCATATACTAGAAAATGTTAGTAAAAGAAAAGAAGTTACAGAAGACATAGAAACAAAACCTAATCATTTATCTTTAAAAAAATTATTAAATTTAGTTCATGACTTTTTTAAAAATGCTACAACAAAAGAATTTTATGAAATGTTTATGAATATGCTTAAAAATAATGAAATTGTCTTATATAAAAATAAAGATTATAAATTTGGAGCATATACTGTATTTTGGGCATTTAATAACACTCCAATAATGATTATAATATGCAACAACTTTTATAAAGATTTAGATGATGATTATGCATATATACCAATTATAGTTCATGAAATAGGTCATGGCATTAGTGATTTAATAAATTATCATATAGCATTTCAACAAGAAAATGTTATATTTGATGAAATAATAAGTATATTCTTTGAACTTATTTGTAACGATTACTTTTATCATACTCAATATAGAAGTTCTGCGATTACTTATGCTTATAGAAATTACAATGATATTATAAACAAAGCACAAGAAATTCATAATTATAATCCAAATAGTTTAGAAGATCCTGCATTAAAATATCGTTATATTATAGGTTTTAATATTGCAATTGAATTATATATGATTTATTTAAAAGACAAAGATAAATCTTTTTATTTATTAAATGAAATTATAAAAATTCCTAAATTTTTACCACCTAAAGAATACTATAAAAGAATACTCGAATTAGGAATCACTCCCAATAATAGTTTGAATGAATATGAAAATGTATTAAAAAGAATGCTTTAATAATTAAAAAAGTAACTTAAAAAGGCATTTTTAAGTTACCATTATTTATTCTTTTCATCATATCTTTCATTGTTTCAAATTGTTTTAACAATCTATTTACTTCTTCAACACTTCTGCCACTACCCTTAGCAATTCTTTGTTTTCTACTGGCTTTAAGAATATCTGGATTTTTCCTTTCTTTTAAAGTCATTGAAGAAATAATTGCTTCAATATGAGCCAATTCCTTAGGATCAATTGAAACATTATTAAGTCCCATTTTTCTTGCTTGGGGAAGCATTTTTAAAATATTTTCAAGAGGTCCTAGTTTTTTTATTTGTTTTAATGTTTGCAAAAAATCATCTAAATCAAATGTTCCTTTTTTCATTTTTATTGCTTGGTTTTTTGCAACATCTTCATCTATGACGTCTTCTACTTTACTAACAATTTCTAAAATATCACCCATATCAAGAATTCTATCAGCCATTCTTTCTGGATAAAATTCTGATAAACCATCCATCTTTTCGGAATTACCAACAAATTTAATTGGAATATGGGTTAAGTGCCTTACTGATAAAGCCACTCCACCTTTAGTATTACCATCAAGTTTTGTTAAAATACAACCAGTTAAATTCAAAGATTCATTAAAACCAGTAATAACATTTATAGCATCTTGCCCCATAGAGCCATCGATAACTAGTAGTTTTTCATGAGGGTTAATTAATGCATCAATATCTTTTAATTCTCCCATTAGTTTTTCATCTATTTGAAGTCTACCAGCAGTATCAATAATTATATAGTCATTATTATTTTCTTTAGCATAATTTATACCATCACTAACAATTTCTAAAACTTTTTTTTCTTCACTAAATACTGGAACATTTAATTCTTTACCAATAGTTTTAAGTTGTTCTATTGCTGCAGGACGATATATATCTGCTGCAATAAGTAATGGCTTTTTATTATATTTTTTTCTTAAATAATTAGCAAGTTTCCCAGCAGTTGTTGTTTTACCACTACCTTGTAGACCTACTAACATTAAAATCGTTGGTTTTTTATTTACTTCTAAAGGCACATAATCTCCACCTAGTAAACTTACAAGTTCATCTTTAACTATTTTTAAAAATAATTCATCAGGTTTTAAACTTTTTTCAACTTCAGCATTCAATGCTTTTTCTTTCACACTATTAATAAATTCTTTAACAACTTGATAATTTACATCAGCTTCAAGTAAAGCAATTCTTATTTCACGCATTGCATCACTGATATTTTCTTCAGTGATTTTTCCCATTCCCCGAATATTTTTTATTGCATTACTTATTCTATCTCCCATATATTCAAACATAATTATTCTCCTCGTTTTTAATGATATCATAATTTATGTCTACCTTCAATGATTTTATAAATTTTAACAATAAAAGCTAGAAAATATGATATAATCAAGATGGTGATTATTTTGACAAAGAGAAAAAAGAAAATCAAAAAAACATTTAAACTTATTATTAGTTTTATAATTTTAATTATATTAGTTAGTGGAAGTTTTTTTGTTTATAACAAATTCTTTAAAAAAGAAGAAGTAACTAGTGAAGTAAGTAAATTAATGTTAGAAAATAATATATCTACTGAAAAGTATTCTAAAACACTAGAATATGTTTTACTTAATAATATTTATGATGAATTATACTTAGATGAATACTCAGATATTAATTATGCAGATAATGCAAATTTCACTAAAATATTAACAACCTTTTTACCTTTAGGTTATAGTGGTAAAGAAATAAATTACATACTTAATTTAAGTGATAAAAACATTGAAAAATTAAGTAATATAGAATATATCGATATAAGTAATTATTATAATATAAGTAACTTTAATGTTGATAATATTGATAGATATAATGATTATTATCAAATAAATAATTATAGTTATCAAGATGTTGTTACTTATGTAAATATTAATTTAGATTTAAAAGCATATTCCGTAACTAAAGAAGTAAGTGATGCAAATAGTTTATTAGTCTTAGTTAATAAATATAATTTTTTACCAAATAATTATAAACCAGAAGATTTAGTATATGTTCCTGGAGCATATGGTAATAATGTCCCAATGCGGGAAGTAATTAAAGAACCATTTTTAGAATTACAAAAAGCTGCAGAAGAAGAAAAAGGAATAAAATTAAAACCAACAACAGCCTTTAGAGATCAAAATTTTCAAAAAACGTTATATAATAATTATGTTGCTAAAGATGGTGTTGATGCTGCAGATACATATTCAGCAAGACCAGGATTTTCCGAACATCAAACGGGACTTGCAATAGATTTAAAAAATACTCTTATAAGTACTTCAACTAGACTTAATGATAGTGATTATGAATGGTTAAAAGAAAATGCCTACAAATATGGTTTTATCATAAGATATCCAAAAGAAAAAATAGATATCACCGGCTACCAATTTGAAAATTGGCATATTAGATACGTTGGCTTAGAAGCAGCTAAAATAATATATGAAAACAATTTATCTTTAGAAGAATATATTGATTTATTTATTACTGAATATTAAAATAAAAGAACTATTTTTTTCAATAGCTCATTTATTTTCCTAATTTTTTACCTTGAATATGATAAGCAATTATTAATTGTAATCTATAAGGAATAAATCTTGTAAAAAATACAGCACATTGCATTTTAAAAGTAGGAATTATTAACATCTTTCTTTTAAACATTTTATCTACAGCTACTTTAGCCACTATTTTAGGGCTAATTTCTTTTATAGAAAATTCCCCATTAGCAACTTTATTAAAATTAGTATTTACTGGTCCTGGACATAATGCTGAAATACTAACATTACTTTTCATTTGCCTTAATTCTTCATTAATTGCCATAGTTAACTTAGTAATATAATTTTTAGTTGCATAATAAGTACTTAACCTTGGTCCAGCCATAAATCCTGCTGATGAACAAACATTTAAAATATAACCACTATCTTTTTTAATAAAATCTTGTAAAAACAATTTAGTTAATATATGATATGTTGTAACATTTAAATCAATCATTTCTAGTTCTCTATCTAAATTTGTTTCATAAAACAAACCAAATAAACCAAAACCGGCATTATTTACTAAAATATCAATATTATTATTCTTTACTAAATCATATAACTTATATACATTTTCTTTTTTAATTAAATCTAAAGTTATTATTTTAACATCAACATTAACTTTTTCTTTTATTTTTTCCAGTTCTTTTTTATTTCTAGCTACAATTATTAAATCAATATTTAAACTAGCAAGATAATAGGAAATTTCTCTTCCTATTCCACTAGATGCACCAGTAACTAAAGCCCTCAATTAATCACCTTCTAAAATACTAATAATATTTGGTTGAATTTGTTTTTTGCGTGATACAATTTTTGGTAAAAACATTCCTTGATGAATGCTTTTTAATCCAAAACTATCTTTTATTATATTAGCAGCTGCATCATTATATAAAACATATGAACCATTTCTAATAATATCAGTAATAAATATAGTAACTATTGTATAATTTAAAGAAACCATTTCATTTAATTTAGCAATGTATTTTTCTTTATTATTTTCAATTGCATCTATATCCATAGTCATAACTTGACTAATACCTAATAATTTATCACCAACAACATAAGATTTAAAGTCAGTTTTTATTAATTCTTCAACAGTTTTTCCTTCAATAGAACTAGCAGCTTTAAGCATTTCAATACCATATTTATCAATATCAACTTTAGCTATACTAGCTAGTTTAACTGCTGCAAAACGATCATCTTCTGTAGTAGTTGGACTTGTAAGCAATAATGTATCTGAAAGTATCGCTGAAAGCATTAAACCAGCCATATCTCTAGGTATAGTTACTTTAGCTTCTTTATACATTTCATAAATCATTGTTGAAGTGCAACCAACAGGTTTACTTCGAAAATTAATTGGTAAACTTGTTCCCATTGCCCCTAAATTATGATGGTCTATAATTTCTAAAATATCAGCTTCATCTAAACCATCAACTGATTGAGCAAAATTATTATGATCTATTAATATAACTTTTTGCTTTTCATAATCATTTGGTCCCGTAAGCTTAATTAAACCTAAACATTCTCCTTTATTATTAACAACAGGATAATTAGAATGATTTACTCGATGAGCCATATTTTTAAAATCAGTATAATAATCTTCATTATTAATAGTTATAGGATTTCTATTTAAATTAATGCTTTTAATAAAATTACTTAATAATATTTTATTAGCAATTTGAAAACTATCATATTCTGATGCTATGATATTAACTTTATTTTTTTCAGCTTTTTTAATAATTTTTTTATCAACATTAACATTTAATGGCAAGATTATTAATTTAACTTTTGAATCTATGGCAAAATTTAATACTTTATATCTATCACCAACAACTAAAATATCTCGTGAAGATAAATTAAAAGTTGACTCTATAGTTTTACTTTGTAAACCTGCGATTAAAATATCACCACTAATTAAATCATCACATTTAACTATAACTTTAGCATCTAGTGTTTCTATAATATTATCCATTGTTGTATTTACTATTTCTTTATTACCACTGATTAAATATTTAGCTATTTCTTTTAATGTAACATATCCCGTTAATTTCTTTTTATCATCTATTAGTGGTATAGCAGTTAAATTTTGTTTTTGCATTACTTTAAAAGCATCATTAATAGATTCTTCTTCAAAAATATAGGCTTTTTTATCATATTTTATATTTTTAATTCTAACTCTAACGTCATTTAAATAACTAGGTACTGGTATATTAAAATAATTTAATACAAATTTAGTTTCATTATTTATATTACCAAGTACTTTTGGAATCGTTTTTCCCCCTTGTTCATTTTTCAAATAAGATAAAGCTATACTAGAACACACACTATCAGTATCTGGATTTTTATGTCCAAAAATAAATGTAGTCATCTTACACCTCTTTACTCTTTGATTTTATCATATTATTAATTTTTTTTAAATACCTTTCATTTCATAAATAATATTTCTAAGTTCAATAGCTCTTTCAAAATCCATTTTTGCTGCAGCAGCCTTCATTTCTTCTTCTAGATTAATAAGCATCTTTTCTTTTTCTTTCTTACTTATTTTCTTTTTATCATCTTTAACTATATCATTACTTATTATTTCTTTAATTTCTTTTATTATCGTTTTAGGTATAATATTATGTTCATAATTATATTTTTCTTGTACTTCTCTTCTTCTTTTAGTTTCTTTTATAGCTTCATTCATAGCATCACTAATTGTATCTGCATACATAATTACTTTACCATTTTCATTTCTTGCACATCTACCTATAGTTTGGATTAAACTTCTACCACTTCTTAAAAATCCTTGTTTATCAGCATCAAGTATACATATTAAACTCACTTCTGGAATATCTAATCCTTCTCTAAGTAAATTTATACCTACAACACAATCATAAACTCCTAATCTTAAATCTTGAATAATTTTAAGTCTTTCTAATGTTTTAACCTCACTATGTAAATATGCAACTTTAATATTTAATTCTTTTAAATAATTTGTTAATTCTTCACTCATTCTAATAGTTAAAGTAGTAATTAACACTCTTTCATTTTTATCTATTCTATTCTTTATTTCTGAAATTATATCATCAATTTGCCCTTCAGTTTTTCTTACTTCAATTAGTGGATCAAGTAAACCCGTTGGTCTAATTATTTGTTCAACAAATCTTCCATTTGTTTTTTCAAGTTCATAATCTCCAGGAGTAGCTGAAACATATATCGCTTGATTAATATGATCTTCAAATTCACTAAATGTTAAAGGTCGATTATCAAGAGCACTAGGAAGACGAAAACCATAGTCTACTAAAGTTTGTTTTCTTTGCCTATCCCCATTATACATACCTCTTACTTGTGGTAAAGTAACATGGGATTCATCAACAATAAGTAAAAAATCTTTAGGAAAAAAATCAATTAAACAACTTGGAGTTTCTCCAGCATCTCTTAATGCCAAATGTCGAGAGTAGTTTTCAACCCCATTACAAAAACCAGTTTCTTTAAGCATTTCAATATCATAATTTGTTCTTTCTCTTAATCGTTGTTCTTCAATTAATTTATTTTCTTTTTTTAATTCTTCTAATCTATCTTTTAATTCATCTTCAATTCTACTAATTGCTATATCCATTTTATCTTTACTAGTAACAAAGTGGGATGCTGGTGATATAGTAATACTTTTTTTATTAACTTTTACTACTCCCGTTAAGGGATCAAATAAGGCTATTTCTTCAACAATATCATCATCTAAACTAATTCTTATTCCAGCATCTTTTTCATTAACAGGAATAATATCAATATTATTGCCTCTAACCCTAAAAGTTCCCCGATGGAAATCAAGTTCACTTCTTTCATAAGTCATATCAATTAATCTATTTAATATTTTATTACGACTTATTTTATCACCAATTGATAAAATAAGCATATTTTTTTCATATTCTTCTTTTTCACCAATACCATATATACATGAAACTGATGCTACAACTATTACATCTTTATGATTAATTAAAGCTGATGTTGCAGCATGTCTTAATTCATCAATTTCATCATTAATTGATGCATCTTTTTCAATATAAGTATCACTACTTGGAACATATGCTTCTGGTTGATAATAATCATAATAAGATACAAAATATTCTACATGATTTTCTGGAAAAAATTCTTTTAATTCCGCATATAATTGACCTGCTAAAGTTTTATTGTGTGCTAAAACAAGTGTTGGTTTGTTAACACTAGCAATAACATTAGCAATTGTAAAAGTTTTTCCTGTTCCTGTTGCCCCTAGTAAAACTTGTTCTTTTTGACCATTATTTATTCCTTCAACTAATTTTCTTATAGCTTCTGGTTGATCTCCACTTGGCTTAAATTTTGATACTAATTTAAACATATATACCTCCATGACTAACTTATTTTATCATTAAATAAAAATATAAACAAGCAACCTATTCTTGTTTATATTATTTATTATTTTTATATTATTATTCTAAAGTTTTTTCTATATCTATTTTACTTATTTTACCTTCTCTTAATATGTTTACTATATCATTATTTAATTCTACCACTGTTGATGCCTTTAAATCATCACTAATATTTCCTTTAATAAATATATCAACGTAATCTTTTAAATCACTAACTATTTCATCAAAATCAGCAATATTATTTTCTCCAGAAATATTAGCACTAGATGTTGCTAAGGGAAAATCTACTTTATTTAAAATACATAAAGTAATATTATGATTAGGTATTCTTACACCAACAGTATTTTTTCCAGCAGTTACTAAATCATTAACACAAGCCTTCTTCTTTAATACTAAAGTTAATTCTCCTGGCATAAATGCCTTTATTATTTTTTCTTCATTTTTATCTACATAAGCTATATTTTTAATTTTATCAATACTACCAACTAATAAACTTATTGGTTTTCCATAATTTCTTTTTTTAGCTTGAAATAATTTATTTATTACTTCAACCTTTAATGCATTACCCCCAATACCATAAACTGTTTCAGTAGGAAATACTACTATTTTATCATTATTTAAAGCATTTACTGCTTCATCTAATTCTTCATTTTTTATATTATTTGTCCAATCAAATATTTTCATCTTTTTTCCCTTCTGATAAGTATAATCTACTTCTTTTTAATTTTTTATTTATAGCTTCAGGTTGAATGGCATCTGTTTCATAATAAAATAACTCAACTAATGAATAGTTAATAATTTTTTCATCTAACGGAATATATAATTGAATTCCCAATAAATGATATAATATTTTTTGTAAAATTAAACAACTTCTTCTATTACCATCATAAAAAGGCTGATATAAATATATTAAAGCAAGTACATTCTCAATACACTCAATTAATTCATGAGTTGGTAATCCTTCTTTCATATTTTCAAACAACTTATTCATTAGATTATTTATCTTAACATATTCTTCATCACTAATGTATTTTTAGCAATAATTGTGTATTAAAAGGTACTTCTAAAAAGAAACTAAAAGAAGCCCTATAATATTTTTCTACAAATTTTTTATATTCCAATAAACCACATTTTATCATGATTATTCCCCCAGATGAAACTTATTATAGTAATATTTTATCTATAAGTAAATCATTTATTTAATATTTCATAAAATCTTTTTTCTTTATCTAAATTATTACTAGAATCAATAAAACTTATTTCTAATTTATCATAATTATATTTTATTTTATTATCATTTAATTGTTTTACTAACTCTCTACTAACACCATCAGATCCATCATAAAACTCTACATTACCTAAAACTTTACTAATTTCATTTTTAATAAGTGGATAATGAGTACAACCTAAAACAACATTATCTATATCTTTATACTCTTTTAAATTTTTATTTAAGTAATCCATTACATTACCATTTTGTTCTATTAAATCAGCAAGAGAAATACAAGGAAGTAATATAGTTTTATGATTATCATATTTATGATATAGTGCTAAAAACTTTTCATTTTCAATAGTTCCTTTAGTTGCCATAACTAAAGTTTTACCATTAAAATTATTATCATAAACCATTTTATACGCCGGCTCAATAGCAATAAATATAGTATTCTTATACTTATTTCTTAAATAATCTTTACATACATAACTTGCTGTATTACAAGCTATTACAATTACTTTTACTCCTAAATTTATTAGTTTATTAACTATATTATCTACTATATTTATTAACTCATCCCTAGATTTATCACCATAAGGATTATTAATTGAATCACTATAATAAACAAAATGCCCATTAGGTATTTTTTCTATTATCTTTTTAAATACTGTTACTCCCCCAATACCTGAATCAAATATACCTATCATAATTCACCAAAAACTTTAACTAAGTCATCATTTATAACTAAAGTTGCATAATTATCAAAACTTGTTTTGCTTTTATTTATTAAAACTAAGTTACGACCTTTAAAATATCTTAATAAATTAGCTGCTGGATAAACATTTAAAGATGTCCCCGCAACAATTAGAGTATCACAATTACTAACATAATCTATTGCTTTTTCAAAAGTGTCATTTAAAGGTTCTTCATACAAAACAACATTAGGTTTAATTATTCCACCACATTCACAATAAGGAATATCACTAGCAGAAAAAATAACTGAAGCATCATAAAATTTATGACATTTAATACAATAATTACGATAAATTGAACCATGTATTTCTAATACATTTTTACTCCCTGCTTTGTCATGTAATCCATCAATATTTTGGGTTATAATACATTTTAATTTACCTTGTTTTTCTAACTCAACTAATTTTTTATGAACAATATTTGGTAAAACATCCAAAGCATTCATATATTTTCTATAAAATTCATAAAACTCTTTAGTTTTACTAAAGAAAAAAGAATGACTTAATATTTCTTCTGGAGCATATTTATAATTCATATTATATAAACCATTTTCACTTCTAAAATCAGGTATCCCACTAGCAGTTGAAACACATGCTCCACCAAAAAATACTATATTATCACTTTTATCTATTATATTCTTTAATCTCTTATCCATATACTTTCTTTCTTTTCTTTCGTTTCTTTCTTTTCTTAGATCTTAATTTTAATAAAATTACAATTACTATAAAAACTATTAAACCAATTAAATAAAAATTATAATATGTAATATCTTTATTTAGAAATACTTCACTTTCATATAATAATTCTTGTTCATTATATATTTTTATAGTTCCTAAATAAGTATCCTTCTTAGTATTATATTTTATTTCACTAACTCCATCAAATTCATAAGTTAAATTATCTACTGTATCATTTTTTAAATATAATTTTATATCATCATTACTTGTAATATCATATTCTTTTTCTTTACTATATTTTATAGGTAGACTTGTAATAACTTTATCAGATTCTAATATTAATTGATAACTATAATTATTACTATAATAATCATATATAGTAATTGAATCTTTAACAGCATTATAAGCATTACTTAAACTAGATTTAAGTACAACTAATAAATAACTTACATCATCTATTGTAGAAATAGATGCTAAACATCTTCCAGCATTACTTGTAAAACCACTTTTAGATCCATCAATTATACTTATATTTAATATATTTTTATATGGCATTAAAGTACTATTTAAATTAATTCCATTAGTTGTAGTATATTCTTTAGTTGTAAATATCTTTTTAAAATTTGAATTTTTTAAAGCATACTTTAACATCTTTGCCACATCTTTAGCAGTAGAATAATTATTTTCATTATCCTTACCTATAGGGTTTTCAAAACTCGTATTTTCTAAACCAATTTTTTTAGCAGTATCATTCATTGCTATAATAAATTCATCATAACCAAAAGTATTATTAACTATTGCATTTACTGCTTCAGCTCCACTAGGAAGCAAAATACCATATAATAAATCTTCATAAGTTACTTTATCACCAACATTAAAACCTGCTTTAGAATAACCAACTGTGCCATTAAAATCTTTTAAAGTTATTGTTACATAATCATTTAAATCATCTATATTTTCAAGGGCTACAATTGATGTCATTATTTTAGTTATACTTGCAATACTTACTTTTTCTTCACTATTTTTTTCAAATAAAATAGTATTATCATTTAAGTTATATAAAATAACATTTTCAGCACTTATCTCAAAATCCTGAGCACATACATTAACAAAAGAAAAAGAAATAATTATAAGAATTATAGTACATATTCTTTTCATTATTTTCTTTCATAAATAGTTCCATTTGGAGTATCTTTTAGAACTATTCCCTTTTCTAATAAACTATTTCTTATTTTATCAGCAGTTTCATAATCTTTATTTTTTTTAGCTTCATTTCTTTTTTCTATTTGTTTTAATATTTCTTCATCATTTTCTTCATTATCATCTATATCTTTTATTAACTCTAAACTCAAAACTTTATCAAAATTATATACTAAATGATATTTAGTTGCTTCATCAATATCACTTTTAAGTAATTCATATAAAACTGTTATTGCATTTGCAGTATTTAAATCATCTTCTAAGCATTCCCTAAATTTAGCATTCCATTTAGCAAATTCTTCTTGATTATATTCATCACTAAATTTTAAAACCTTTGTTTTATTTAATAATTTTTTATAAGCATTTTCTGCCCCATCTAAAGATTCAAAGGAAAAGACTAATTGTTTACGATAATGACTCATTAAACACATATATCTAAAACTTAAAGGATTATATCCTTTTTCTTGCAAAACACTTACAGTTAAAATAGCACCATGACTTTTACTCATTTTTCCTGATTCATCATTTAAGTGTTCATTATGAAACCAATAATTACACCATTTATGACCTAAATAAGATTCACTTTGAGCTATTTCATTAGTATGGTGAGGAAAAATATTATCAACACCACCACCATGAATATCTAAATATTCTCCTAAAAATTTTATGCTTATTCCAGAACATTCAATATGCCAGCCAGGATATCCAAGTCCCCAAGGGCTATCCCATTTTAATTCTTGATCTTCAAATTTTGATTTTGTAAACCATAAAACAAAATCATTTTGATTTTTCTTATTATTATCTTCTTCAACACCTTCACGTACTCCAACCACCATTTCATCGGCCTTATGATTAGTAAGTTGATAATAATCTTTTAATTTAGTTGTATCAAAATATATATTACCACCAGATGTATAAGCATAACCATCATCTAATAATTTAGTAATTATTTTTATATATTCACTAATATTAGCAGTCGCAGGACTTACAACATCAGGCATTCTATTATTAAGTGCATCAAAATCTTTAAAAAATGCATCAGTATAAAACCTTGCTATATCCATAACAGTTTTATTTTCCTTTTTAGCACTGCTAACCATTTTATCATCACCAGTATCAGAATCACTAGATAAATGACCAACATCAGTAATATTCATTACTCTTTTAACATTATATCCTAAATATCTTAATGTTTTATCTAAAACATCATGTCCTATATAATTACGCATATTACCAATATGGGCATAATGATATACTGTTGGTCCACAAGTATAAAAACTAACAATATCTTTATTCCAAGGAACAAATTCTTCAACTTTTCTTGTTAATGTGTTATATATTTTCATTTAATCACTATCCTTTATTTACTTTAATGGTAACACTTTTACCATCTTCACTGACATTTGTTAACTCTACTATATATTCAATACTTAATTTATCAATTTTAGTTGGTTCGGGATCTAGTGATCCTACTTCAATATATGCCATTTTTTTACTATTAAATACTAGAAATTTAGCAACAAATTGACCTTCTCTATCACAATCATCTTCTTTACATCTATTATCATCTATACTAATTAACTTTACAGTTACTTCACTAGAAACCGTAACTTGATCCCAAACACTTAAAGTTACTTCTCTATCAAAAAAACTATTTAGTTTTTCTCCAGAGAAAAATACTTTATATATTCCAAAACCAATTAAACCTAAAATTACTAAGGTAAGTAAAAAATTAATTATTTTTTTCATAATCTACCTAAAATTGTATCCTTACCAATTAAATAAAGAGTATCTGCAAGTTCTGGTCCATGCATAAAGCCACTGGCTTTAATTCTTATTGGCATATATAAAAGTTTTCCTTTAGCTCCAGTTTTTTCTTTAACATTATTTATAGCTAAAGTTATATTTTCAACATTCCAATCATTAATTTTAGCAACTTCTTCTTTAAAAGCTGCAATAACTTTAGGAATAATTTCATCACTTTCCAAAAATTCCAATTCTTCTTTATCAATTTCTATTTTATCAACAAAGAAATTAGATGTAACATCATTAATTTCTAAACCATAATTTAAATGATCTTTATAAATTAATAATAACTTATCTATCCATTCTTGATTTTTATTTGATATATCTTTAGTAAAGTATTGCTTTATCCATTTTAAATATTTACTATCTTCCATATTTTTAATATATTGATGATTAAACCATTCTAATTTTTTTACATCATATTGACTAGATGATTTACTTATTCTTGTTTCATCAAAATTTTTAATTAATTCATCCATACTAAATACTTCTTGATTAATGCTTGGACTCCAACCAAGTAATACTAAATAATTAACTATTGCTTCTGGTAAGAAACCTTGATTATAAAGATCCATAAATGAAGCATCACCATTTCTTTTAGATAATTTAGTTCCATCTTCACCTAAAACCATAGCAACATGAATATATGTTGGTTTTTCCCAACCAAAATCTTCATACAATAAATTATATTTAGCAGTTTGATCTAAATACTCTTTACCACGAATTACATGCGTTATGCCCATTAAATGATCATCTACTACATTAGCAAAGTTATATGTTGGAAAACCATCACTTTTAAGTAATATTTGATCTTCTAAAATACTATTATCAATTTTTATTTTGCCATAAATAACATCTTCAACTATAGTTTCACCAACTTTAGGCATTTTTTGTCTAATTACATATGGTTTTCCACTATCTAAATATTCTTTAATTTTTTCTTTACTTAATTTTGAACATCTACCATCATACATAAAAGGTTTATTACGCAATTCACATTTCTTACGCATTTCTCCAAGTTCTTCTTCTGTACAAAAACAATAATATGCTTTTCCCTTTTCAACTAATTCCAAAGCATATTTTTTATAAATATCTTTTCTTTCACTTTGAATATATTGTCCAGATTTTCCTTCATTCATTGGACCTTCATCAATTATAAATCCACACAATTCTAAAGTTCTATAAATAAATTCAATTGCTCCTTCAACTTTTCTTTCTTGGTCAGTATCTTCTATTCTTAATAAAAAAGCTCCATCATATTTTTTTGCTAACAAATATTCAAATATTGCTGTTCTTAAATTTCCAATATGCATAAATCCTGTTGGACTTGGGGCAAATCTAGTTCTTACTTTCATACAAATCACTTCCACCACCATTTTATCACAAAATAATACTTATTGCATTAAAAAAGAATGTAATTACTTTCCAATTATATATTAATTTCAGGTATATAATAATTTAACATTCTTTTTAAATATTGAGATTTAGCATATAAATTTGGATATCTATCAAAATCTTCTCCTAAACATAAAAATTCAAATGTTCTAGCTCTATCTTCATCTTCACTACTTCTAGCATAATTATCTATAAAATATATATTATCTTGGTTTTTATTATTACCTAAAACATCCGCATATTTACTATTTGAAATATTATTAGTATATTTAAAATAAGTAGGGTTATAATTATTCCAATTACTAAATTTAATGTTTTTCATATTAAAATATTCTTCAATAGCATGCATTGTTTCATGAAAAGCAATTTTATCAATTGACTCACTACTATTAGCATCTATTACTATAATATAGTAATTATCATATTTAAAAAATAAACCTACAACTGAAGAATCATATATATAATTATTACCAATCTTATTAATATCATCTGCTAAATATATTTTAATACCATTCATATTATTTTCATAAAATATATTAAAAAATTCTTTATTAAATACTTTAAAATAATCTCCCAATAAATCAAGTGCTTCACTAATCTCATAATTATTGTATAACAAATCGATGTCATACATTGTTTCAGATAATTTAATATCTTCATATAAACTTATTGTAACATTATAATTTTCTTCATAATAATCTATTTGATCGTCTATTAGTATAGTTTCATCACTTAATCTATCTTCAAAATTTATATGAGCTACTTCAGTACTTATCAAACTATTATTTTGAGTACCTAAACAAAAAACTATAGTATAACAAACAATAGTTGTAATTATTACAATAAAATAACTAACCAAATTAATTTTTCTTTCCATAAAAATCACTTGGGCTATATTTTACCACAAAACACGTAAAAATGCAAAAAAAGGACTCAACTACATAAAGATAAAAAAAGCTTTATATTCAAATAAAGTTTTTGATAATTTTATCTAAAATTGTATATTTTTATTTAATATTATGCTGCATCTATTTCAACTATCTTTTCAGCAGTAGTTTGATGAGCAATAATTAAAGTGTTCATAGTATCAGTAAATTTTGATAAAGTAGGAATTATAACATCATTAATCTTTACTACACATTCATTAATTTTTGTCATACTAGAAGAAATATCACTTTTTTCATTTGTATTTTCCCAATTTTCTTTTATTAAACTATTAATTTCATCTACTTCTTTTATAGAATTAGTAATTGAAAAGATATTAAATAATAACTCTGAATTTGAATTTATTAAATTAGTTACATTTACATTTATATCATAAGCTCCACTAACGTTTTCCATATTTTCTCCTTATTTAAAATATTTAAGTATTATTACTAATATTTACACTATCTTCAACATATGCATTCATCGTATTAACAAATTGATCTAATATTAGTAATAAATCATTATTAATTTTTTCTTGCAATAAATTTAAATTATTAATAAGAGTCCTTTTATCTTCCCCTTCACTAATCCAATGCGTATCTATTTGCCTAATTATATTATTTACTCCATCAATATAGTTACTTATACTATTTTTATTACTACTAATGCTATTTAAATTATCTATCATCTTATTAACATCAGAAATATATAATCCATTAATATTTGCCATAAACACTCCTTTAATTATTTACATTACTATAATAGTAATATATTGCTTTTGCAAAATTTCTTCTTCCATCACCAGAACCTACTCCACCACTACCATCACCAACGCCTTCAAAATATATTGCAAAGGTATTAGTAGCACCTTCCACAGTATTACAACTATTTAAGGCATCAACCACCGAAGATATATTTCCACCACAAGGAGTACCTTGCATTTGTTCCCATGCAAATTCTAATTGCGTTTCTAAAGAATTATCACTCGGTTGATGTACTAAAAATTGAAATAAGCCCGTTGCTGAAGTATCGCTATTTACAGCATTTACATTAAATCCCGATTCTAAACAAATATTACCTAAAATACCAGCAATTTGTTCTTCAGATAGACCTTTTTCATAAAAGAAATCATGACATTTATTCATAACACTTAGAGTTTCTTCATTATTAATATATTTTTCTATTGATTCATAATTTACTTCCCCAGCTCTTATTGCTTTATTATCAGTAAATGTTCCTACTTTAATATGACCTTTTAAACTATCAACACTTTGTTCCATATATAAAATAAGTTCTTTTACACTATCTTCTGCTTCTTGAGTAGAAATGCTATATTCACTAATTTGACTACTCATAAAGTCAGATAATTTATTCATATTTATTTTATATAACTCTCTAGTTTCATTATAAATATTTAAAAAATTTTTTATTTTAGATGTTAAAGGATTATCACCATTTTGAAGTAAATAAACACAATTACTAATTTGCACCCCTGAATTTCGCATTTGCAAATTAATATTTTCATTAAGTTCATCTAACAATAATTTTAATTTTAATATTTCTGGTCCATCTATATCAAATTGTTGCATAATTAACTCCTTTACTTATTTTCTAATAATTATTAAACGCAGGTATATCCACCATCAATTGGTAAAATTACTCCCGTTACATAACTTGCTTCAGCACTACCTAAGAATATTGCTCCAGCATTAAGTTCTCCCTCATGACCATATCTTCCAACTGGTACAGTAGATTTCATATATTGAGTAAATTCTTCGGTAATTAATGTTTCATGAGTCAGTTCAGTATCAAAATAACCTGGGCAAATAGCATTACAAGTAATACCATATTTAGCAAGTTCAGCAGCAACCGCTCTAGTAAAATTAACTACTCCACCCTTACTTGTGTGATATGCAACTGTATCCATTGCCATATTTCCAACTAAACCATACATTGATGCAATATTAATTATTCTTCCATAGTTATTTTTCTTCATAATATTAGCAAATGCTCTAGTCATATAAAATACACTATTCATATCAGTATCTATTGTAAACTGCCATTCTTCATCACTCATATTGAGTACTCCATTATTTTTAGCACTGCCAGCACAATTTACTAAAACATCTACTTTACCGTATTTTTCCTCTACTTCCTTTGCTGCAGCATTTACATCTTCAACTTTAGTAACATCACATTTTATAGGATATGCATCAACTCCCATAGTTTCTAATTCTTTAGCAAAGTCTACTAATCTTTCTATTCTTCTAGCAAGTAATACTAAAGTAGCACCTTGTTTAGCAAATCCTCTAGCCATTTGCATTCCTAATCCGGATGATGCTCCGGTTAAAACTACAACTCTTCCTTTATAATCAAACATAATATTCCTCCTTAAAAATTAAAGAGCAAGAACATCTTGCTCTTTATTACTTCGTAACGTTTTTTAAAATAACTGTTTTAGTTCTTGACATCTCTTTTAAAGTTGTCATTATTCCTTCATTACCAATTCCTGAATATTTCCAACCACCAAAAGGTTGTTCAAATGATCTAAAGAAACTTGCTCCGTTAATAACAAATCCTCCACATTCCATTTGTTCACTGACTTTAATTGCTTTATTAAAATCACGTGTAATTATTGAACCTGATAAACCATATTTTGATTGATTAGCAATACCTACTGCTTCATCAATAGTATCAAAACCAATTACAGGAATTACTGGTCCAAAGATTTCCATATCTTTTGCAACATCCATATCTTTAGTAACATTATCTAGTATAGTTGGTTCATAAAAAGCACCTTTTCTTCTACCACCATAAACTATTTTTGCTCCTGCTGCAACAGTTTCATTTACTTGTCTTTCTACTTCTATCGCTGCATCTTCACTAATTAAGCAACCAACATCAGTATCCATTTCATTTGGCATACCAACTTTTAAAGTTTTAATTTTTTCAACCATTTTATTAATAAATTCATCTTTAATAGAATTTTCAACTAAAAATCTTTTACTTGCACAACATACTTGACCAGTATTATATAATCTTCCCCATACTGTTTCTTCAACAGCTAAATCCAAATCACCATCAGCACAAATTATAAATGCATCATTGCCTCCTAATTCTAATGAACTATGAGCACAATGTTCAGCACAATTTTTAAGAGCATCAATTCCTGCTTCAGTACTACCAGTTAAACTTACCATATCAACTAATTTACTACTTGTTAAAGTTTTTCCAACTACAGAGCCAGAACCATGAACAACAGAAATTATTCCTTTAGGAACTCCAGCTTCAACTAGTAATTCAACATACCTTGTAAGAGTTAAAGGATTTACACTTGCAGGTTTTAAAATACATGCATTTCCCATTAATAATGCTGGGGGTATTTTATTTATGAAAATATCACTTGGAAAATTAAAAGGTATTATTGCTACAACTACCCCTAAAGGTTGTTGTATAGTATATTGAATTGTATTTTCTTGACCTTTTTCTGTTCCTCTATAAATAATATTTCCATATTCATGCTTAACTTTTTCAACATAAGCAGGTACTCCAATTCCAATATTAGCTATTTCATTATAAGCTTCTTTAATTGGTTTACCAGTTTCATCAGATAAAAGTTTAGCAAGTTCATCTTTGTTTTCTTCAACTAAAACGGCGAATTTTGATAGAATTTCACATCTAGCAACTACTGATAAGTTTTCCCATTCTGATTTGTGTTCATGAGCATAATTTATAGCTTCTATAACATCTTCTTTAGTTAAACTTGGCACTGTATCAACAAGTTCTCCAGTTGCAGGATTTTTTACTTCTATTACCTTTCCATCACTTGAATCACGCCATGTATTTCCTATTAAACTTTTCATCTATTCTCCTTTTTATTCCTTTTGTTTTATTTACCAAATCCTGTATATGATAGTGATAATCCACCGACAGTATTAGATGAATGATCTCCTTGACCATACTCACCAAAGGTAAATACCATTAAAAATTCCTTATTAGGAATTACTTTTTTAACTTCTGGATAAATCTTATCTTCAATATTAGCAAGTGCTAATCCTAAACGACGTCCTCCACAGTGAACTAGAAAATAAGATTCTACATCTTCACCCATTAATTCATTTAATTTTACTATTGTTTCTTCATTTGCTTTAAGTATTCCTTCTGGAGTATTTGTAAGTTGAATTACTGCTGTATTAACTACTAAATCTGCTCCAATATTCATAGATAAATCACTATTACCAGCCATTGGATGACGAACAGCTGTAACTTTACCAATTGGATCTTTTACTCCTAAAGGCGCACAAATTGTAGCTGTAAGTAAATTACCACCCATTAAGTCTTCAACCTTTTGATTTGTCCATTCAGCATATTTTTTAAGGGCTGGTTCATTATCTATTTCCACTAAAGTTCTACTTCCTTCAACTTTTGTAATAATACCAGCATTTGCAGTTTCGTGATATGCTCCAGTATAAATGTTAGCCATTTTGCCATCAGTATAAAATATAGCTATAACACAACCATCAGCAAAATCATCACCATCATTTAAAATACTCCATTTTCCTTCTACAGTATTATCAGCTGCTGAACCACCAGATACTGGAATATTGCCAATAACATCTTGAATACCTTTTAAATATTCTTCTTCATTTGCAGGACTTGCACACATAAAGAAGAAATCTGGTTCTTTATCTTCACCTTTACGTTTGCTAACTGCTTCTTGAGCTATTCTTTTTCCTATTTCTCTTGGAGATTCATCTGTTTTTTTAGAGCCTGCTACAACAACTTCTACATCTCCACCAAAAAGCATCATTCCAGAGTATCCTGTTTCTTTATTTAGATATCCATCTTGTGTACATAATGCTGCTGATGAAGTACATCCAATAATAGGAACATCTCCTAAAACACTTTTTGCTCCTTTCATAAGTTCTTTTTGATCTTGAACACAACTTGTAAAAAATAAACCAACTTGTGGATTTTCCACTACATTAGCCATTTTTGCTGTTTCAACACCTGATGCATAGGCATCTACATTTTCACTATAACCAACTTTGGTTTTTAACATATTATCCCTCCTTATGTTTTCCATTATTAGCTTAATTTAATTATAAAACTTTATACTTTTTTATGTCAACCAGCCATCAAATGATTTACATTTAGTTTACAAAAAAACAGTGTATTACACTGTTCATTAACTATTTATTTCTCCAGTTGTATTATTAGCTACTGCATTAACAGATGATGCTAAAGTATTCATAGTTTCTACATATTGATTTAATATTGGAAACACAACATTTTCTATTTTATCTTCACAATTTCTAATTTTATTTAAACTGGTAAAAATATCACTTCCAGCTGTATCATTAGTCCAATTATTTTCTATTTGTTTACTAATATATTTTATACTATTTACATCATTACTTAAAATTTGATTAAATTTTGCTAAATTACCAGTACTTGTACTTAAAACATCAGAATTTAAATTAACATCAAATTCACCACTAATTTCTGTCATCTTCCCTCCTATTCGGTTTTAAAACCATTTTTTATTAAATAATACATTGCATCAGCATATTTTTTTCTTACCCACTTTCCTCCAGAGTCTGTTTCTCCTTCAAAATATATGGCAAAAGTTTCAGCATACTCTTCAACAGTAGTACAATTTTGCAATTTATCCCATACAGTTTGTCCATCTTGAAACGTCCTATTATTAATTTCATAAACTGAATGATCTAATTGTGTGTTTAAATCTAATGCTGCTGGGGCACGACCTGGTTCCCACTGATAAATGCCTTGACCATTACCAGTAACATTATCATGTAAATTAAATGTAGATTCTTGACACATATTGCCAAGCATACCAGCAATCATTTCATCACTATATCCCATTTCTTTATAATAATTATAAGAACCAACTATCAAATCCATTCTTTTATTTAATTCTTCTACGGTTCCCATTCTTTCATCAATCAATTCACTTTGGTATCTATACGCACCCTCATTATATGCATATTCATCATAAGTACTAGACATTGGTTCAGATAATTTATATTCTTCTTTTATTTGCATATTTTGATAATCAGGATTACTAATATTATAATCAGAGTTTTGATTGCCATTTTCTAGCATTTCTCCAGAAGAATCTAAAATATCATTTTCACCATTTACAGTTTCATTATTATCACCCAATATTCCATTTGAAACATTTCCTACAGCATTATTGTTTTCTACTCCAACATCATTATTGTCAGTAATTATAGTATTATCAGTTGCTGTACCATTTAATAAACTTTGCATTAAACTTATTAATTTAATTAAAGAATTTTTAGCTTCCTCCTGAGTAGTATTATAACCTTGCATTTGTTCTTCAATAAACTGAGAAACATTTTTTAAATTAATTATCATTTCACTAATTATATTACTACTATTATTCGATAAATTTTTTATTGGTTCAACCAATGGATTTATAGCAGTTGACCCACTACCTTGGTAAAGATTTAATGCCGCTTCATTAATTTTTTCATTTGCATTTTTTACTTTAGTATCAATTGAAGAAATAATTTCATCTAATCTTTGTTTGCATCTAATAATTTCTGAATCTATTTTAATTAATTGTGCCATATCTTATTCACCACTTACATCAAATATTTTTTGTCCAGTACTTTGGTGAGCAATTGCTAATATATTCATAGTTTCCGTAAATTTTGTTAACACTGGTTCAATAATAGTACTATAATTATCTAAACATTCTTGTATTTTTTCCAAACTAGTTGAAATATCACTATTAGCACTATATTCATTAGTCCAATTACTTTTAATAGAATTACTTATTGTATTTATACTATTAGCATTATTATTAAGCTTTGTTACTCCAGATGCTAACACAGAAGTAGAATCTAATAATTTACTAACATTTAAATCAACATTATATGCTCCACTTACTGATTCACTTGCCATAAAAATACTTCCTTTCTAAATGTTTATATTATTTAATTGATTATTTAATTCATTAAATTGAGCCTCTGAAGTTTCATTTGTACCAGAATAACTACTAATTTGATTTTCCAAAAATGCTATAACAACTTCCATATTAGTTGTAAGTTCAGTGGCAATTTCATTAACATATTCTGTAAATTCCTTATTTATTTCTGTAAGTCCACTAGATTTTACATTTTCACAAACATTATTTAATTCTGTTACTATATTATTAAAATTATCTTTTAATTGCACATTTATATCTTCACTACGACTAAAAAGTCTTCTTAACTCTTCAATATTAATATTCATTATTGACCTCCTATTAATTTGTGTTTTTTGATGTTGTTACACTAGATTGAATTAATGAATTCATAGCTACTACAAATTGTTCAAAAACCGGTAAAATTTCTGCACTAAACTTTTCTTCCAAATTAGTTAAAGTACTTATTGCAGATATTTTATCTGCTTCTTCACTTATCCAATGACTATTAATTTGTTGTATTATATATCTTATACTAGTCATATCATTGGCTAACTGTTGATTATATGTTGCTATATCTCCAACATCATCAATCATTTTATTAACATCATTTATACTTAATGATTCTCCATTTGTTCCGACTGCCATAAAAACTCCTTTCTAACTATTATTTGCTATATTATTGTAATAATAATATATTGCATTAGCATATGTTCTTCTTGCATCTCCAGCTACAACACCACCATTACCATCTCCCATACCTTCAAAAAAGATTGCAAAGTTATCGGTTGCTCCAGTAACTGTTTGACAATTATTAATCTTATCAACAACTGATGTTATATTTCCCCCGCATGGTGCTCCTTGCATTTCTTCCCAAGCATGATTTAACTGTGTTTCAATTGACCAATCACTTGGATAATGACTAGATAACCATTGAAATAAACCAGTTGCTGAAGAATTAGGATTTTTAGCATCAAGTTCAAAACCCGATTCTAAACACATATTGCCAAGTATACCAGCTATTTGTTCTTCACCTAAACCTTTACTAGCAAAGAAATCATGCGAATAATTCATTATTTCTAATTTATCAGGATCAGATATAAATCCTGTAATAGAACTATAATTTCTTTCACCACTTGCTAAAGCAGTTGCATCATTAAAAGTACCAAATAAATATTCACCATTAGCTCTTTTAACAGATCTTTGCATAAGTACAATTAATTCTCTAACTGCTTCTTCAGCTTCTTCAGTTGATACACTATATTCATTTACTTGACTTTGCAAAAATTCATTTAATAACTGAAAGTTTTTAACAAAATTCGTTCTTACCTCATTTGCATTAGTTAAAAATCTTTGAACATCATTTGCCAATTTATTAGCACCACTTGCACTTTGTAAATTATTAACACAATCATTAATTTTTAACTCATTATTATTCATAGAAGAATCTACTGATTCAGTTATTTCATCTAATCTTAATTTTAGTCTCAAAACTTCTGGACCATCTAAACTTAATTGTTGCATTTTAATCTCCTTACTATCATATATAAAATTATAACATAATTTTACAATATCTGACAATTGTTTTTTATAAAGCTTTATTATATAATTTAATAAAGGATTGATTATATGAAAAAGAAATATTTTATAGTAAGTTTTATAATCCTATCTATTCTTTGTATAATTACTACACCAATAGTTTTTCAAAATGATACCTTTTATACTATAAAAATAGGAAAATATATTTTAACTAATGGAATAGATATGTTAGATCACTTTTCAATACATACTCTTCCTTATACATATCCTCACTGGTTATATGATGTCTTAATTTCTTTAATATATTCCTTAAAAGGCTTTACATCACTATACATATTTAATATATTTTGTTTTATCATTTTAACTTTTTTAATATTTTATTTTATTAATCAAAATAATAAATCTAAATTTATATCCCTTATTTTTACTATATTAAGTGTTTTAATACTTAGTTCATATATAGCAACTAGAGCTCAAGTAATAAGTTATATAGTATTTATTTTAGAATATATTTTTATCACAAATTATCTAAAAAAGCCTAATAATTTATATCTTATTGGATTATTTATATTATCATTTATTTTATGTAATATGCATGTCGCAGTATGGCCATTTTATTTTATAATTTTTCTTCCATATATTACAGAATATATTATTATTAAATTATTTAAAAGAAAAACAATATTTAAATTTATTGAACTAGAAGAAAATAAAAATATTAAATATTTAATTATTACCATGTTTTTAAGTATTATTCCAGGATTTTTAACTCCAATTAAAGATACACCGTTTACATATTTAATTTATACAATGATGGGTAATTCTCAAAGTTTTATTCAAGAACACTTACCACCAGATTTACCCAAATTAATAATATTAATAGCTTTTAGTATAATAATTATCCTATTAAGTATAATTAATAAAATAAAAGCTCATCAATTATTCTTTGTTTTAGGTTTATCATTTATGGCTTTATCATCAGATAGACATATAGCTTTATATACTATATTTATCTTCCCAATTTTAGCCAATTTATTTAATAAAATATTTATAAAAATTAATATTGATATTGATAATTACACTATAAAATACTTATTATCTAAAATAGGTGTTATTATAATTTCTATAATACTTATAATAGCATTAAGTTTATTTATTTATTTTAATAAAGATGAAGAATATTATAAAGAAGAAGATTACCCAATAAAAGCAACTGAATTTATATTAAATAATTTAGATTACAAAAACATAAGATTGTTAAATGAATATAATTATGGTAGTTATTTATTATTTTATGACATACCAGTATTTATTGATTCTAGAGCAGACCTTTATACAAAAGAATTTAATCATAAACAAGATATATTTCAAGATTATATGGATAAAGATTATAATTACATAATAAAAAAATATAATATTACACATATTATATCAAAAAAAGATAGTACTCTTAATTCATTTATTCAAAATCATAATTACAATATTATTTACGAAGATAAATATTTTATTATATGTGAAGTTATTTAATTAAACCATTTTGCACATATTTAGTTTCATTGATTACAACAAAAGCATCAGGATCATTACTTCTTATAATATGGGTTAATTCTTTTAACCTTTTTTTATTTAATTGAATTATTAACATATCTTTTTTTTCTAAATCATTAGTCTTTTTTAAATCAACTACTGAAACTCCAAATCCTTTATTACGTATTTCTTTTAACATTTTATCATCTTTTTCTTTAGTTATTACTTGCACTCCAATCAAACCATCTACTATTTTAGAAGTAATTATAGTACCAATATAAGTTCCTGTTGCATACCCTAAAGAATAAAAAATTGGTATCAATATTGAATTTAAATCCGTATTTAATGCTTCTCTCGCTACAACAAACCAAATTAAAACCTCAAAAAAAGCAACAATAGCTGGAGTTAAGTTTTTTCCTTTTACAACTAATACTGTTCTAATAGTTCCTAAACTTACATCTACTATTCTTGCTAAAAATATTTTCAAACATGTTATAATCATTTATTATCACCTTTTAATTCATTACATTAACTATTATAGTTATTATAATCAAAATTAAAAGTATAATTCCAATAAATATTGCTCCCAATAACTTATTTTCTTTTTTATTGCGATATTCTGGAGTTGTATCAACTCCATATTTTTCACTTAATAATTGAATTCTTTTTTCTTCATTTTCTTGCATTCTTCTTTGGAAATTTAATTGGTCTTGCCCCATTAACATTCCACAAAACTTACATGCAACGCTATTATTTGGTAATGGCTTACCACATCTTCTACAATTCATAAATAAACCTCTAAGATAACTCGCTGCCAACATAAGTAATTCTTGCATAACCATTACCTTGTTTTGCATAATTACTTGTTGCTGTTGCTGATACATTTGTAGTTGATATAGTTCTAGTTTCTGCTACACTTGAAGCGGTACAATTATAACAATACATACTTTTAGATAATTCACTACTTGATAGCAATAACGGATTGCCTATATATCCAGAGCCACCACCACCACCTGAATTACCATTAGCATCAGTATTACCATATGATGCCCCACCACCATAGTAGCCTCCGCCACCTGCGGAACCCCAAGAAAAAGCAGGAATTCCACCTAAACCAAAAGAGCCAAATACTGAACTAGTTATTTCTGTAGAGTTGTAATACTTCCCTCCACTTGTTTGAGAGCCCCCTAAACCATATTTACCATTTGTTGAAGCATATGTTGAATTATTTCCAATATATCCTCCACCATCTCCTCCTATACTAGAATAACTTGCTCCAGCTGTATGCACATAACCTCCACCACCACCTCCGGCAACAATTAATATAGCATCTTTATTATTTTCTAATGTAGATAACAAACCGGTTTGTGTAGCAATATGAGTAGCACCCCCACCAGAAGAATGATAATGATCAGATCCAGAACTTCCACCTGTAGAACCTCCACCATTATATCCACCAACATAACTACTAGAAGAAATTCCTCCAGTTCCAGAACCTCCGGTAACAATAAATAAAGAATCATCTTTATTAAGTTTAATTAATCCTTTTGCATAACCTCCGTAGCCTCCTCTATAAGAAGTTGAATATGTTACCGAACCGCCTTGTGCCCCCCATACTTCAAGTAAATAATAACCATCTCTAGGCACTGTTAAAGTTTGAACATAATTAGCATAATCATATAAACCATTAAAAATATAATCATTTGTATCAAAGATAGCTGACAATTTACCACTAGCATCGGAGTAATACGCTTTATAATCATTTGTGGAATTACCATCCATATTAAATGTATAAGTATTACTTGTTGATGAAACATAACTTTCACCACCATTATTAGAATAATAGTATTGAACTGGACTAGTACCCAAATTACTAGATGCTAAAGTTATTACTGCATTTGTCGCAGAAGTTGTTACTTCCATACTTTCAAGTATTGGTCCACTTGATACATCTAAATAAGCTACACAACTTGTTCTACTTGTAGCTGCTACAACTACTTTTTGATTTTGAATATCTAAAGTAGATGTTCCAGTACAACTAGATTTAGTATTATTTAGTTCATAATAAACATTTGTAGGTATTTCATCATTTTCATAATAAAGACTTGAACCTGTCTTAGCTTGTAAATATATTTTAAGAGCTATATCTACATCTATAGCATCCATATAAGCATTACATACAGCTTTTCCACTAGCATTAACATTAAATTTATTTTGATCTGCTTGATAACTTACTGTTGCATTTTCTGTACAAGTAGTCATTTCTGAATTAAGTTCATAACCAATTGATGGCATAGTTTGTGTTTCAAGTTTTGTATAATCTCCAGTACCTTCACCATCAGAGTTAACATTTTCTGCCCAAACATATAGTGTTATATCCAATTCAGCAGTTGAATCAAAATACATATAACAAACATCATGTCCTTGAGCAACAATATCTACATCATAAATATCTTCATTATAATTAATTGTTGAACCATTAGTACAATAACTTTTTGCTTCATTATATTCATAACCGGCTTGAGGTATATATGGATATAAAATATATTCTCCTACTTTAGCACTTCCATCAGAATTTCTATCTTCAACCATTATTCTTAAATCTAAATCAGCAATATCACCAGTTGATCCACCAACTATGGGAGTAACATCTTCAACTTTATAAAATGCATAAGTTACAAAAATAGAAATACATGCTAAAAGAATTACTATCACTGCAGTAATCAAAGGAATTCGATATTTTGTAACTTGTTCAGTAATATCTTTATTAAATAACTTTTTTATATTAT
The DNA here is from genome assembly GCA_944331865.1 of uncultured Bacilli bacterium. Taxonomy (GTDB): domain Bacteria; phylum Bacillota_I; class Bacilli_A; order RF39; family UBA660; genus Onthocola_B. The sequence continues at coordinate 46,077 of CALVIZ010000003.1, forward strand.
TAACATATGTATTAAACTTTTCCATCATATGCATCTTACCTATCCTATACTAATTTTAATGTACTTTACTTTCAAAGTCAATTAATTTACTAAAATTTTTATAACATTTTTACATAATTTTGTTATAATATTAAACAAGGACGTGATTATATGACAAATAAAAAAATACATTTTATTGGTATTGGTGGTATTAGTATGAGTGGTATAGCTTATATTATGCAATCATTTAATGCTACAATTAGTGGAAGTAATATTGTTAGTAACGATGTAACAGATAAATTAATAAAGGATGGATTAAACGTATTAATTGGTCATCATCCTGAAATGATTAATGATGCAGATATTATAGTTTATACTGCAGCTATTAAAGAAGATGATCCAGAATTAGTAAAAGCAAAAAAATTGAACAAAGAAATTTATGAAAGAGCTGAATTTTTAGGAAAATTATCTCAACATTATAAAAATTGTTTATGTATTGCTGGAACTCATGGTAAAAGTACAACAACAGGAATGGTATCATTAATATTTTTAGAAGCAAAATTAAATCCTACCATTCAAATTGGAGCAATGCTTGATGAAATAAATGGCAATTATTATGTTGGAGATAATAATTATCTAATAATGGAATCATGTGAATATAAAGATTCATTTTTACATTTTTTTCCAACAGGAAGTATTATTACTAATATAGATGATGATCATTTAGATTATTTTAAAGATTTACAAACAATAAAAAAATCTTTTAATAAGTTTATAAATTTAATGTCTGAAAATGGAATTTTAGTAAAAAACAATGATGATAAAAATTCAGATAATGTAGAAAATAATTATAAAGGAACAATTATTACTTATGGTATAAATAGCTTTGCTGATTACACCGCTAAAAACATTATCAAAAATGATTTAGGTCATTATTCTTTTGATGTATATAAAAATAATAATTATTTAACTAAAATATGTTTAAATATAAATGGATATCACAATATTTATAATGCTCTTGCAGCAATTGCATTAAGTTATAATTATATAAAAGACATTAAAGTAATTAAAGAAGGATTGGAAAAATATCATGGGGTTGACCGAAGATTTCAATATCTAGGAACTTATAATAATGCTTATTTATATGATGATTATGCTCATCATCCAACAGAAATAAAAACAACTCTTGACTCTGTAAAAAGTATTAAACATAATCATGAATATATAATATTTCAACCACATACTTATTCAAGAACCAAAGAACATTTAGATGAATTTGCAAGTATTTTAAGCAATTTTGAAAATGTAATTATAGCCCCAATTTATGCTGCTAGAGAAATAAATACATTTAATGTATCTGAAGATATGTTAGTTGATAAAATAAAAGTTAATAACAAAAATGTAATTTATTTAGATAGTTATGAAAAAATAAAAGAATACATTATAAATAAAGCTAAGCCCCAAGATTTAATAATTTCTATTGGAGCAGGAGATGCCAATAAAATAGTAAAAGAGTTAGTATCAAACTAGCTCTTTTTCATTTAACCAATCCAAATAATCATCTAATATATTTAAAATTTCACTACTCGTTTTACACTGACAAATATTATTTTTTATTTCTTTATTTTCAGGCATTCCTTTTAAATAATTTAATAAATGTCCTCTTATTTCAAGAACTGCTTGAGATTCATTAGTATTAACAAGTAACATTTCTAAATGTTTTTTCATCATATTTATTTTTTCATTATAACCTATCTTTTTAGGAATAATACCATCATCAATATAATCTACACATTCTTTTATTAACCAAGGATTTCCCATTAGGGCTCTACCAATCATTACTGCACTACAACCAGTTTCATTAAGCATTCTTAAAGCATCATAACAAGATAACACATCCCCATTACCAATTACAGGAATAGTTATGTTATTTACTACATCTCTTATAATATTCCAATCAGCTTTTCCACTATAACCTTGAGCTCTAGTTCTAGCATGTATTGTAATAGCACTGGCTCCACATTTTTCAATTATTTTAGCAACTTCTACTGCATTAATATGTTCGCTATCCCAACCACTTCTTATTTTTACTGTAACAGGAACATCAACTGCTTTAACAACTGCTGATACTATTTCTTTTATTTTTTCAGGATTTTTAAGCAAAGCACTGCCACCACCACTTTTAATAGCTATTTTAGGAACTGGACACCCCATATTTATATCTATAAAAACATTAGGATATAATTTTGTTACAATTTTTGCAGCTTCAGCCATATTATTAGGATTGGCTCCAAATATTTGAACTCCTACAGGAATATTTATTTTTTCAAGTCCCTTTAACATTTCTAAAGTTTTTTTATTATCTCTAATTATTGCTTCACTACTAATAAGTTCAGTAAAAGCTAAACCAACTCCCATATCTTCAGCAATTTTAATAAAAGTTGGATTAGAAATACCTGCCATTGGAGCAAGAACTATTCTATTTTTTATTTCAATATTACCTATTTTCCATTTCATATTTACCTCTAAAACATTTAACTTTTAAAAAAGTATAACATACCAGTTATTTTTTGTCTAATTATTTTTTAAAATAAATTCTTTACTATCCATAAAAATTTAAACAAAGAAAAAGTGCTACATAATTAATGATTATCACAATTTTTAATATATTTTATTGTTTCATAATATACATCATTAGTAGCCCTTTCTAATAAATATTTATCTTTAGATAACTTTAGTACATAATCTTTACCAAAACTATCAAGTAAATATTTTACCATAGAATAATAATTTATATATTTAGCTTTACCTTGAATAACATCATCTAAAGAACAATTAATTTCCATTCTTTTAAATTGATTAGATAAATTAGTTGCTAATCCTTCACCAAACCAAATCATTGTAGCATTATAATCATTAAAAGTCATATGACAAATATGAACAAATTCATGAACAATTACTTTTAATAAATTATCTAACTTATCATTTTGATGTCCTTCACATTTCATTCTTTCTTTTAAACACATCAAATCAATTCGTGCTTCATTTTTATTAATAGTTGCTATAGCAACTTCCCAATCAGGAATAATTTTATTCATCTTAGAAAAATAATCTCGATATTTCTCTAAATTATTCCAAATTTTAATAGTTACTATATGACCTAATTTATTTATATCAAAAAAATCCATTATACTTAAATATTTATTTTGTATTTCACTTATTAAAAAATCTATATATTCATTATCACTTTCAGTATATTCTATTTCAAATATACAAAATCTTTTTTTCATTTTAATCTTTCTAAAAAACTAGATATGTAAATCTAGTTCTTTGTAAGTATACCAATATCTCCCGGAGTAATTAAAAAGGCATTAGCATCATCAGTATCTAAATGCACTTCATAATATCCATCATCAGATACCTTTGCTTTAACATCAATTATTCCTGGTTTTTCACCATTTATATGAAGTTTTAATATTTCATCATCAACAATGCCAAGTTCTTCAGCTTTTTTAGGATTCATATGAACATGTCGATCAGCAATAATACAACAATTATCTGTTACTTCACTTTTAGCAGTGATAATTGTAATTGCTTCAGCCCCTTTTAAATCACCACTTTTCCTAACCGGAGGATTAATACCTAATTTTCTTGCATCACTTTTAGACACTTCCACCTGATTATAATTTCGCAATGGTCCAATAATTCTAACATTTTCAAAAACCCCCTTTGACGTTTTTATACTTACCGTTTCATTTGCTGCAAATTGGCCAACTTGATTTAAAGGATTTCTCACAGTTAATTCATGATCAAATAATTTATCATAAGTATCACGATTTAAATGAACATGTCTAGCACTAATATTAATACTTACTTCACTTTTCATTTTCTTCACCAATTATAGTATACTATAATTTTTTAAAAATATAAAGAATCTATATAGCTAATCTTGTTGTACAAACTTCAACTTCATCTTCATTTGATAAAGCACTAACAAGTAAATAGATATTTTGAATTCGTTTTAATATAGTATCTTTTTCATCTTCTAAAAAACTAGGATTATTAAAAATTGCAAAATAATATTCTCTTAATTTACTTACTAATATTTTTTGTTTAACTATATCAATATGACCTTGATTAGTTAAAATATCATATTCTAATTCATCCAAATTTATAGTAGTATTTCCCCTATTAAAAGTTGCTAAGATATCTTTCCCATTACTTATTGAATTATATTGCACACTTTCAGTAATACCACCTACATTTAATACTTTATAAATATATGCTAATAATTTTTGTTTATTTTTACTATTTATTTTTAAACTATTATTTCTTAATATCATAAGTATATAATCAAAAGTCACATCAAAATAACTAACATTTAAAACAATATCAATATTATTAAAAATTTTATCAACTAATTTTAAATATATATCAACAGGTAGTAAATTAGGATTATTTAATATTAAAAATACTATTGTTGGAGCAACAAAATATTTACTTTTGCCTTTTTCATCAAATTGTATGGCTATATTTAAAAAAGCTTCATTATTTAAAATACTTTGCCAAACTTCATGTGCAGCATCCAAATTATTTTCTTTAAAAATTAAACTATATAATTGATAATCAATTTTTTGTACTAAAAATTTCATCTAAAAACCCCCTTTTTCAATACGGGAGTTATATTACTACAATTATTCAATTATGTCAATATCTACTATTTTATTATGTAATATTTCTAATTTTATTATATCTATATCTTTTTCAACATCATCTATAATAACTTTATCATTATAAGTTAATATTAATCTATCATCTAAATTATAACCTTTATCTAAATATTTAAGTAAATATCCAAGAATTGCTCTCTTATGAGTAAATATTACGATATTTTGATTACCTATCCTTTTTATAATACTATTTATTGCAATATTCATTCTATTACATGTTTCATTTAAAGATTCACCATTATTAAATTTAAAATCAAAATCTCTTTCTTGCATAAATCTTAACATTTTAATATTTCTATTACCTAATTTGCCTATTTTAGAATCATTTAAAAAAGAATTTATATTTATAAATATATTTTTGTATCTGGCATAATATTTTGCCGTTGCTAAAGCTGATGCATAATTAGAAGAATATATAATATTAGCATTAATTTTCTTTACTAATTTTACAGCTTTTTTCTCTCCTTCGATAGAAAGTGGTCTATTTATTCTTTTTTCTTCAACTGTTTCATCAGTTTCATATACTAAATCTTCTAAAACCATATTATTACTTACTAAATATAAAGTCATACTATCATTCTCCACATCTATTTTAACAAATTTATATTAAAATGTCTAATTTATTATTTACAAATTTAATATTTTTCGATATATTTAATTTAAGGTGGTTAAAATGATTGAAAGAATAATAAACATAATTAATACATTTAAGGAAATATCACCTTATAACTTATATAAAGAATTAAATATTTCTAAAAAAGAATATAGTCGCTTAAATGAAATATTAAAACAATTAGAATTAGATGGAATAATTTACTATGATATTTATCGAAATGTTTATAGTAATTTACCATCTAATTTTTTATTACTAGAAGTAGATGTTAATAAAAAAGGTCAATTATTTGCCAGTATAGAAGGTACTAATTATGAATTTTTACCTGAATCTTTAACAAAAATACTACCTTTTGATCGCATTATAGCTAAATTAGTAGGAAATCATTTAAAAGTAATTAAAGTTTTAAAAAGAGAAAATCCGTATATTGTTTGTAAAATACTTGCCAACAATAAAATACAAATGGTTGGAAATAAAAATTTAGCATTACATGTTCCTAAAAAATATATAAAAAATTTTAAAGTAGGATCTAGAATATTAGTTAAATTAACAACCACAATTTTTCATGACGAAATTGAATGTGAAAATGTATCAGTATTCCCCGATGATGAAGAATTAGCTCTTGCTTATAATAATGGTTTTACAACTAATTATAGTAAAGATGAACTAGACCAAATAAGTAGTTTGCCTAAAAGAATTAATCCTCACACTCTAGAAAAATTTACTGATTATCGAAGTGAAACTGTTTTTACAATTGATGATGAAGATACATTTGACTTAGATGATGCTATATCTATTCAAAAACTATCTGATGGTAGTTATATATTAAAAGTATACATTGCAAATGTAGAACATTTTATAGGTTTTAATACTCCTCTTTGGCAAAGAGCTCAAAGATTAACAACATCTACTTATACAGAAAATGGTCCTATATTTCATATGTTACATCCTGATATTTCCTGTGGAATATGTTCTTTAATGCCTAAAGTTGATCGTTTAGCAAAAGGTTTTATTTTCAAAATTAGCCCTGATGGTAAAATATTAGATTTTAAAATAGAAGATTCTCTAATTAGAAGTAAGAAAAAAATGACTTATAAAGAAGTAGATAATATTTTAAATGGTATGAGTGCCCCAAAAAGTTATTATTCTTTTATTGAAGATTTAATTAATTTAGAACATGTAACTAATTTAATAATTAGTGGTTTATCCCAAGATACTACCATAAGTTATGAAGTAAACGAAGAAAATTTGATTAAAAAAACCGAAATAGAAAACAAACATCAACCTAGCAAAATGATTATCATGATTTGTGCCGTTTTAGTTGGAAAATCTGTAGCAGAATATTTATATAATGCCGGATTATTAATGGTATATCGTAATCACGAAAACTCTTATTATGAAGAATTTAAAAGATTATTAAAAAAATATAATAAAAAAGTAAAGGCATTTGATAAAACTCAAGATGAATATGTAATTAATAAAATAATTGATTCAATTAAAAACAAAGAAGAATTCTTAGTTTTTACAAGTTTAATAATTAATAGTGCATCTAAAGCATATTATGATGTTAAAAATGTTGGTCACTATGCCTTAAATACTGAAGCATATTCTCATACTACAAGTCCTATTCGAAGATTTTCTGATTTATTAATCCAATTTATTCTTAATCATTTAGAAGAAATATACAGTGGTAATTTTAATTTAGAAGAATTTAAAAAATATTTAAAAGAAATGACTCATCGTTGTACTATAATGGAAAAAATGGCTGAAAAATTTACAAACGAATATGTTAATTTACAAAAAATAAGAGCAATAATTACTGCACCTAATAACTTAATTGCTAGAATTACTAACTTAAATGATGAATTTATTACTATTAAACTAGAAGATAATACGGAAGGTTTTATAAAATTAGAAGATTTTGAAGATGGTTTATATAGATATAATAAAGGAAGCAAATATTTATATCATATTGAAACTAAAAATATCATCATGCCTGGAACTACATTACTCGTAAATTTAAAAGATTATAATTTAGAATATAGAAGGATTAATTTTTATGGTAATGTTTTATCTAAAGATAATTTATTAAAAAGAAAAAAATAGTTATTAAATTGTAACTATTTCTTTTGTTTTTTCTTTATTAATTAATTTATCAATATCTACACTATTTATTGAATCAAATCTCTTTGTTATTTTTTCACTAGTTGTATGTAAATCATCAATATTTTGATTTACACTTTTTACACTTCTAGCAAGTTTATCCCATCTATCTTTATACCTTGAAAATTCAACACTTAATTTATTTAATTCATCATGAATTATTTTGCTATATTTATCTCTTTCCATATTTTTTAAAATCATACTTATTATTGATAAAGTAGAAATCAATGTTGTAGGTCCAGCTATCCAAACTTTTTTACTATAAGCATAATTTATAAGTTCTGCATGATAAGCATTAATTTCTGCAAAAATTGCTTCGGCAGGCAAAAACATAATAGCTTCATCACTGGTTTCTCCAGGAATAATATACTTTTCACTAATATCATTAATATGTTTTTTAACATCATTAATAAATAATTTTTCTGCTTGATCACGATAATTTTTATCTTTAGATTTATCTGTCATTCTTTGATAATTTTCTAAAGGAAATTTTGAATCTATAGCAATAGTTCCAAGTGGAGCTGGGGCAAATAATAATGCATCTACAATTGCTCCATTACTAAATTTATGTTGAGTTTCATAAATACCATTTTTAGTTCCAAAAGCATTATTTAGAATATACTCTAAATTAACTTCCCCAAAAGTTCCTCTAGTCTTTTTATCCGTCAAAACACTTTGCAATGATACTATTTCTCCATTTAAGTTATCAATTTTCTTTTGGGCTTCATCAATTTTAGATAATCTTTGTAAAACATCCATAAAAGTTTTATTGCTTTTTTCAAAGTTTTTATCTAATCTTTCATTAACAGTATCACTTATTAATGTTAATTTTTTTTCAATTTTTTCATTCAATTTTTCAAAATCATTCATTAAATCCTTAGCAAAACTAAATTTGAATTCACCAATTTCTTTATTAATATTTGCTTCAAAATGCCCAATTCGTTCCATTAAATCATTATTATTTTGTCTTCTTACAAGCAATATTATTAATAAAATAATTATCACTACAAGCAATCCAATAATTATATACTCTATCATTTTTTCTCCCCATCACTTATACATTTTCTTTAAAAAAGATATCATACCATTTTAAGAAACAAAAAATTGTCCATATTTTTCGATAATTATCCTTTTTATTATTTTTATGTTGAATTAATAACTTATTTAATATTTTAGTATCAAAATACTGATTAGCAACATCACTATTTAATGCATCACTAATTGCTTTAAAAACATCATCATCTTTAATCCATTCTCTTATTGGAACAGGAAATCCTAATTTTTTCTTTTTATATGCTTCAGTTGGTATAACTTCTTTGGCAGCTTCTCTTAAAGCAACTTTTGTATTTTCTTTGGTAACTTTATATTCAATTGGTAAAGTTTTAGCTATATTATAAACTTCTTTATCAATAAATGGAACTCTTCCTTCTAAAGATGATGCCATTGTCATTCTATCTGCTTTAAGTAAAATGTCTTTCATTAACCAAAAGTTTATATCAATAGCTTGCATTTTTTCTATTTCAGAAAAAGAACTATAGTCTTGATATACTTCTTTAGCAACATCAATAGCTTTTAAAGGATATTTTTCTTTTAAAACTTTACGAGCCATTTTTTCCGAAAAATTTCTATTAACCCCAATATAATAATTTTCTGGTTTTTCTCCCCTTCTAATTAAAAAATTAATTCCTTTAAACTCGGGCAACAACTTAGCTACATTACTAAAAAAATGTCTTATAAAATAAGGAAGTCTATTATAAAAACCTAAATCAACATCATAACGATATATATTATAGCCTCCAAAAAATTCATCAGCACCTTCACCAGATAATACTACTTTTACATCCCTACTTGCAAGTTTAGCTACAAAATATAAAGATATTGCTGCTGGATCACTAGTGGGCTCATCTAAATAATAAAATATATCATTTAAACTATTCATATATTCTTCTTTAGTAATTATTTTCGATTTATTAGTTATTTTTAATTTATCTGCTAAATCTTTGGCATATTTAATTTCATCATATTTATCAATATCATAACCAACCGTATAAGTTTTATTAGGCTTAGCCAGTGACACTATATAAGATGAATCAATTCCACTAGATAAAAATGAGCCTACTTCAACATCACTTAATAAATGATGTTTTACTGAATCATTCATAACATCACTAATGTTTTTGACAGCTTCTTTAAAAGTTTGTTCTTTTTCTTTAAAATCTAATTTAAAATATTTATCTAACATAATATTGTTTTCTTTATAAGTTAAACTACAACCGGCATCAAGACGATATACTCCTTTAAAAAATGTTTCCGTTGTTGGTACAAAACTAAATTCTAAAAAAGCTTGTAAAATACTATCATTAAATTCTTTTTTAAAGTCCGGTAAATCTAAAAACGCCTTAATTTCTGATGAAAACATAAAAGTATCATTCATAAAAGCATAATATAATGGTTTAATACCAAAATTATCTCTAGCTAAAAACAAAGTTTTTTCATTTATATCATAAATTGCAAAAGCAAACATTCCCCTTAAATATTTAGGTAAGTCACTCTTCCATTCTTCATAACCATGAACCAAAACTTCGGTATCACTTGATGTATTAAATACATGTCCTTTAGCTATTAATTCTTTTTTTAATTCTAAATAATTATATATCTCTCCATTATAAACAACTACTACAGATTTATCTTCATTATATATTGGTTGATCACCTGTTGCTAAATCAATTATTGAAAGGCGACGATGAGCTAGAGCAATATCATTATCAACATAATAACCTTCACCATCAGGTCCTCGATGTTTTATTCTATCACTCATCTTCTTAATTAATTCTTGCTTATTTTCTCTTTTAGTTACTAATCCTGCTATTCCACACATAATTACCCTAATACCTTTCTATAATAATCATAAGTCATGATATATTTACTCATCGTAATTTTATTAGACACAACTTTATTCATATATTTTATATACTCTTCATCTACTTCTTCATCTTTAGGAACAAATTTATTAGTGCTTGCAAAATAACTTCCTTTATCACTTACCCAAGAAGAATTACCAAAAATAGCAAGCCCCGGCTCTGTACTTAAAATATCTTTACCAATAATTAAACGTGAATCATAATTAACCCCAAATAAATTATATATTGTTGGTAAAACATCTATTTGACTACCTACCTTATCAACTTTAACAGTATCCATTTCACTATTCCAAAGAATAAAATTACTCCGATTTATTTCAATAACACTATCTTTTTTATAACTAGCGATTTCATTTACTTCATCTAGAGATAAATAATAAGGATAATGATCACCTACTAAAGCTATTACAGTATCTTCTAATAAATCATTTTCTTCCAAATTTTCAATTAACAATTCTAGTGCTTTATCAAGTTCAATTTGAGCAGCTAAATAAGCTAAAGGTTTTTCACTATAATTAAGATTTGCCACTTCATCTTTATGTTTACGAGCCATAGCACTATAATTAAAACCATAATCCCCATGACCACTAACAGTTACATAATAAACCATAAAAGGCTCTTCACTATTTTTATAATCAGCAAAAGTTGTCTTAATCATTTCTACATCAGATTCTGGCCATTGATTACAATTAATACGATCTTCTAAACCATTACGACAACCTAAATAATTATCAAAACCTAAAGCTGCCAGATACTTATTACGGCTTTGGAATGTATATGTATGATTATGATAAGCAAATGTATTATAGCCTAAATCTTGAAACGCTGTAGCTAAACCAAAAGGAAAATAATTTTCTCCACTTTTCCACGGAGATAAAAAGCCTGATGCTGCAACTAAACCAGTTAATTCTTGAAACTCTCCACCAATAGTACTACTAATTGTGGGAGTATAAAAATTATTAAATTTAAAACCACTATTAACTAATTTATATAATGTTGGTGTTAAATCTTCTCTTACAGCTATTTCATTAAAACTTTCTGCCATAAATAATATTAAATTTTTACCTTCAAAATACTTAGTATAGGCATTTTGTAAAGTTCCAGTTTCATTTTTAAAATATTCATGCATTGTTTTTATGGTACTATTACTTTCATTAGCAATTAAATTATCAAAATCAATATCTAAATTATTATATTCATATTTAATTTCTTCTTCATTTTCATCATTATTATCTAGATTATTATAGCCGTTATCTAAAATATCTATTTCTATATCATATCCAAATATACTTCTCTTAAAATCAATTCTAAGAGAATTTAAAACTCCAAACATTTTTATATTTAATTCATTATTATTTACTCGATAATATAGTTCTTGTGCCGAATTAATATTATTTTTATTAATATTTAAACAAAGTAAAAATATTATAAATACAATAACACTTGCACCTAATTTTATCAAACTATATTTCCAATCTATCTTTCTTATTGCAAAGTATTTATTAAAAATTAATAATATAATAAATGGTAAAAATATAAATATTATGCCAACAATATTTTGTAATACTACTTTTATTCCATCACTATAAAAAGTAAGAACTTGATCTGTTGCTCCAAATAAAGATAAGTCAAAATAAAAACCAAACATTTTAAAAACACATAACTCTAAACCATATAAAAAGCATATAATACCTAAACAGATAAAAAATATTATCTTATTAATTTTATTGTTTCCAAAACTAACCAAAAAACTTATCAAAATAGCTAAAAATAAATTATACAAACTGATATACAATAAACTTATATTAAAAATACTATTATCGGTAAATAATCTAAAAACTAATTCTAGATACATAAAAATTATAAAACATATTAAAATAACATTAATCTTTTTTAATTTATACTTCATAAAACCACCAATATATAAATATTATACCACTATCTAGTCTTTTTATATATATTTACAATTTAATTTGACATTAATTTTTTAAAAAAACAATGTTTTTACATTGCTTATTTTAAAACTAATACAGTATTATCTTTTATAACAAAATAATCACTTATATAACTTTTTAATAAAGGATATAATTTATTATCAATTTCAATATAACCAATATTAATAATTTCAGGTACATCATAAGATATAAATGTACTATTTATATTATCAAAATTATTAAAATTAGTTAAAATATTTTCACTTATATAATTACTATAATATATTTTTTCTGAAGTATATACTAATAATATATAATTAATATTATCTTTATAAATTATAAAATCACTAACATCATCAATATCTACAATTATATTTTCTCCTGAATTCAAATTAGTAATATTTAATTTATGTTTATCAACAAACAATTTATAATTATAAATGTAATTTGCTGAATCAACATAATTGATTGTAAATTCATCTTCTACAAAAAAACTCATCTTACCATTATTTACTTCTAAAGTATCATATGAAAAACAAGTTTGTTTATCTAACATTTCATCACTTGGAACTAAAGCTGTAGATAAAAATATTAAAACAACAGCTATAATGATAGTTGAAGTAACTCTTCTTCTTATTTTTAAATCATCTTTTACATTTAAGTAACTATATGTAATATAAATAATTGCAAATAAAATTGAAGTTGTTAAAGTAATAATATTGACAATTAAACTAGTATTTGTATTATTTATACAATCTTTATAACTATTTACTTCTCCTAAAAGAATTGAAAAATCATAAAATGAGTGTAAAAATATTAAACTCCATATATTTTTTGATGCATAATATACCGAACAAAATAAAATTCCTATCGCAGATGTTTGTATAACTTGAGCAATAGTTGTTAATATATCTTGACCAGCAAGGGCATTAATCATATGGAATAAACCAAATAATAAACCACTAACAACAATTGTAATAATTGTTTCTTTTTTAGAATTATTATATTTACGCATTATTTCATTTTGCAACCAACCACGAAATAATAATTCTTCTGCCATACCTATGCTTAAACTAACTAAAATTAAACTAATTAAATTTATAAAATTTAAATTTCCATCAATAATTATACTGCCAACATTAAATATAAACATAATTGTAGCTATAATTAATACTGGCATTCCCCTTTTAATACCTTTTAAAAAACTTTCTTTTTTTTCTTTAATAATGGGCCATAATTTTCTAATTGATATTATTAATATTGCAAACAAAACTATTATTAATTCTGATATAAACATAGTATTATATTTACCATACATTAAAGCATTATATAAAACTCTAGCAAATAAACCACCATAAATAGTAAATAAACCTAAAAAGAATAATAAACCTATTAATATAATTCCAATTAATCTAAATATTTTACTTTTAAACATTAGTAACCCTCAACATTTGTATATATTTGTGAAACATCTTCTATATCATCTAACATATTATATAATTTATTAAATACTTCTAAATCTTCACCATCTAAAGTTATTTTTTCTTTAGCATACATTCCTACTTCATCAATTTCATAATCAATATTTAAAATATTTTTTTCCAGTTCATCTTTAGTTTTATTCATATCACTAGGATTAATAAATAAAGTTATAATTTCATTTTCTTCTTCAATATCATTTAGTTCTATTCCTGCATTTAATAACATTTCTAATATTGCATCAGAATTATTATACTTAAATGATAAAATTCCTAAATGTTCATAATTATATGAAACTGAATTAGTAACTCCTAAACTTTTATTTACTTTATTAAATGCTGCTCTAACCATACCCACAGTTCTATTCACATTATCGGTTAAACATTTTATAATTAAAGTTGATGCCCCCGGGCCAAAACCTTCATAAACAACTTCATGATAATCTTCTCCTCCAACACCTTTGGCCTTATCAATTGCTCGATTAATTATGTCACTAGGAACTTGCGACTTTTTAGCTTTTTCAACTAATCTTTTTAAATTTACATTAGCATCTACATCAGTTCCCCCTTTTTTAGCAGCTAAATATATTTCTTTAGCAAACGTTGTATATATTTTTCCTTTTGCAGCACCTGTTTTTTGTATACTAGCTTTTCTTACTTCATAAGCTCTTCCCATATTTTCATCTCCTTTAAAAATTATAATAAGTTTTAGAATAATCTAAATCTATACCTTTTAATTTTATCATTTCTTCAATAGTTACAAAAGCATAACCTTCTTTTTCTAATTCAGCCATTGCAAGTAATGCTCCTTCAACAGACTCAGTATATATATCATGAAGTAATACAATTGCCCCATCTCGAGCATACTTTAATATATTTTCTTTTATTTTTTCTCTATTCTTTAACTTCCAATCTTCCGTATCTATATTCCAATTAATTATATGCATATTAGCTAAACTTTTAATATTATCATTAATATTTCCATATGGTGGCCTTAATAAATCTGGCCTTTTCCCAATAACTTTTTCAATTACTTCATTAGTTTTATTAATCTCTGATAATACAGTAGCATCATCTAATAATAATAAATTTAGATGATTATAAGTATGTGATCCTATTTGATTACCTTCCGTATAGGCTTTAATTAATACATCCTTATTGTTTTCAACTCTACTACCTAAAACAAAAAATGTAACTCTAGCATCATATTCTTTTATTCCTTCTAATAATCTTGTTGTAGTTTTTTTATTTGGTCCATCATCAAATGTAAATGCAATTAATAATTTATCTTTATATTTTTCTAAATCTCTAGGCTTTTGTTCTGGTAATAAATCAATACCTGTAGATAATTTACCTTCTAAATATTCATCTTTAATTATTCCTTTTAATTTATCATAAGGAATATTAATAATTATTTCACCATCAGCCCAACTAGCTACTTGATATGGAACAAATACTATATTTAATCCTTCTTTATTAAAATAAAAAAGTTCATAATTTTCTAAACTATATTTAGTTCCATTATTTACCCAATCTTCATTTAATATAATTTTCTTATCTTTAGCATAATTATATAAACTTTCTAATATTATTGGCTTTATTTTATCAAAATCTTCATCAATTAATAAATCTAAAAATGTTATATAATTATTTATTTTAGTATTATATATAAAACTTTTATCTTCTCTTGTATAATGAGCTCCACCCGTATAAGCAAAAGAAGTAGCTTGCACACTTATTAAATTATTATATTCTTTATTTTGTACATTAACTATTAAATTATATTTACTAGTTTCAACTCTACCAGAGATATCTACAATATCAATAAATTCTTTTTTCTTATCATTTACATATTCTACTATACTTTTATCTATTTTTTCTATTCCTGTTTCTTCATAATCAATTTTAATATCATAAAATTCATTTGATTCTATTTTATGAATACTTTTTATATCATCTTTTTTATAGTATATAAATAATAATCCAAAAATTATAATTAATAATAATAAAACAAATACTAATTTACCTATTTTAGTTAATTTTAACTTCATAACACCTCTAGAAAAAATGCAACATATTTATAAAACTATATACTCCATAATCCTTTTTCATTTTTTTAATTCTTTTTATTAATCTATAAGGATTATATACTTCATAATAACTAAATTTTTCTTTATTCATAACATATTCTAAAGCTTTTAAAATCAATTTTTTTTTTTTTTTTTTTTTTTTTTTTTTTTTTATTTCTTTTAATTTCTTTTTACTCACTTTTTTAATCAAGATTT
>CALVIZ010000004.1 GCA_944331865.1 uncultured Bacilli bacterium
CCTAGGTAAGGTTCTTCGCGTAGTATCGAATTAAACAGCATGCTCCACCGCTTGTGCGGGTGCCCGTCAATTCCTTTAAGTTTCAGCCTTGCGACCGTACTACTCAGGCGGAGTACTTAATGTGTTAACTTCAGCACCGGTAACCCGACACTTAGTACTCATCGTTTACGGCGTGGACTACTAGGGTATCTAATCCTATTTGCTCCCCACGCTTTCGTGCATGAGCGTCAGTAATGGCCCAGCAAACCGCCTTCGCCACTGGTGTTCCTTCTAATATCTACGCATTTTACCGCTACACTAGAAATTCCGTTTGCCTCTACCACACTCAAGCTTGCCAGTTTCTAAAACGAACCGGAGTTAAGCTCCGGGCTTTTATTTTAGACTTAACAAGCCGCCTGCGCACGCTTTACGCCCAATAAATCCGGATAACGCTCGCCACCTACGTATTACCGCGGCTGCTGGCACGTAGTTAGCCGTGGCTTTCTTGAATGGTACCGTCACACAGATAGCATTTCCTCTACCTGTCATTCGTTCCAAACAACAGAAGTTTACAATCCATAGGACCTTCATCCTTCACGCGGCATTGCTCGTTCAGGGTTTCCCCCATTGACGAATATTCCTAACTGCTGTCTCCCGTAGGAGTCTGGGCCGTGTCTCAGTCCCAGTGTGGCCGATCAACCTCTCAGTTCGGCTACGCATCGTCGCCTTGGTAGGCCATTACCCCACCAACTAGCTAATACGCCGCAGGCCCATCTCCAAGCGATGCTTTAAAGGCATCTTTACTCCGTAGAGCACATTCGGTATTATCAGTCGTTTCCAACTGTTATCCCCATCTTGGAGGTAGGTAACCCACGTGTTACTCACCCGTTTGCCACTAAGGAGAGAATCCAAATCCAAATAAATCCATAATCCGTGCAAGCACTTCATATTTCATTAAATATCAATGGGCTCCTTCGTACGACTTGCATGTCTTAGGCATGCCGCCAGCGTTCATCCTGAGCCAGGATCAAACTCTCAATAAAAAAGATTTATTTTTTAAATCTAAATTTTAAGTTTAAGTTTAATCAAAGCTACTCAAAATTGACTTTTTTACTCAGTTTTCAAAGATCATTCATGCACTTTTTGTGTGTGCACTAGTAATATATCAAACAAAAACCAACTTGTCAACAAAAAATTTCATTTTTTTTGAATTTTTTTGCAATTTTGTTTATTTTTTACATATTTTATTGGTTTTTCCTATATATTTTATGTGTTTTTAATTAAATAATTCCTTCATTTTTTAATTTATTGTATTTATTATGATAGTATTCTATCATTTCCTTATTAAATGGTCCTTCTTCATTTTTTTTCATTTTTATTAATGCTTTAAGTTCATTTTTAACTATAATATCTACTGCTTCTGGATAATGCATTATTTTTTTGTGATAATTATATTCATTTCTATCTAAAATTTTATAACCGTTATCTGGAAATACTCTTAAATCTAAATCATAATCTATATATTTAATTACATCATTATCTATAATATATGGTGTTGCTATATTGCAATAGTAAAACAAACCAAAACTTTTTATTTGGGCTATTACATTAAACCAATTGTTTTTATAAAAATATATTATCGCTAATTCTTTAGTTCGATAGCTCCTACCATCATTTTCAGTTACTGTTACCATATTGTTGCCACATACTATATAGTCATCTTTTATATCTAATATTATTGCTTCTTCACTGGCTTGATATATTTGACCATTATGTTTATAACAATGAATTTTGTATTTGTCTCCTATATTCATATAATTCATCTCGCATATCTAAATTATACACTATATATTTTAAAATATCAAAAAAAGTGCTTTACATAGCACTTATTACTTCAATTGCTTTGCTTAATTGCGTATCTATTGTTGATGTAATTACTCCTTGATTATCATAAGTCATAGTCATTGTTGCATTATAATCTGGTATTAATCCAATTCCATCAATACATTCCCCATTAGGCCTTAACCATTTTGCTGATGTATATTTAGCCATTGATCCATCACCTAATGTATATGTTTGTTGCACTTTCCCTTTGCCAAAGCTTTTTTCTCCTACAAAAACTGCTCCATTATTATCTTTTAATGCTGCTGCTAAGACTTCCGCTGCTGATGCTGTAGAATCATTTATAATTATTACTATCGGATAATCCCTGTATTCCTTAGTTTTATCATAAACGTCTGTTTTTTCTTCTTTACTTTCAAGAGTATATATTAGTTTTCCTTCTTTTAAAAATAAACTAGCAACTTGTTCTGCACTATCTAAATATCCCCCAGTATTGTATCTTAAATCAATTATTAGTTTTTCCATTCCTTGACTTTCAAATTCGCTTAAAGCTTTTTTTACTTGGTCTTCAAGGGTTGCAGAAAATGTGTCTATTATTAAAAGTCCTATATTATTTTCTAACATTTCATAACTTATTGATGCAAGTGGTACTGATGTTATTTCTACATCAAACGATAACTTTTTTTCACCTCTTGCTACAGTAATTAATACACTGTCTTCATCACTTTTTTTTATCATCTGAGTAATTTCTCCATTAGTTTTTTCAGATACATCAATATTATTTATAGCTACTATTAAATCATTTACTTGTAATCCCGATGATGCTGCTGGTGTATTTTCGGTAATAGAAATTATTACTTTATCTTGTATTGCTATTCCTATTCCTTTATAATACCCTGATAATCTTTCTTCTAAATCTTCGGTTTCAGCTTTATTTAAATAGGTTGTATAAGATTCATCTAAATATTTTAGCATTCCATCTACTGCACTGTCTATCATTTCTTCTGTGTTAATATCTTCATAATAATCATTAATTATAGATGCATATAATTCGATAAATTCATTTAGTTTTTCATCACTTTGCAATGCTTCATATGATATACCTAAATTATCTTTGTAATTATTAGTTAAAATTACACCTACTGTTATTCCTGATGCTATCGATGTTATAACCATAATAATTATTATACTAAATAGATTAAACCCATTTTTATTTTTCAATTTGATCACCTACCTAATTTTAGCACATTGCAAAAAAAAAGAAAAGTTAAACACTTCTCTATATTCCAAATTCTTCTCTAATTGTGTCAAGTCCTTCAAGATACTTAACAATTTTTCCGTTTTTTATCTTAATTAATGTTAATTCACCTAAAGATAATTCTTCTATACTTTTGGCATCTGGATTTGTCTTACTTTCATCTTCAGCTTGATATTTTTCATTTAATTTGTTTCCTAAATTACAATAATATACTTTTATTGCATCTTCTTCTTCAGCGTATTTGGCAATAATTGTTGAATAATATACTGCTTTGGGATTTTCTTCATCATATATAGCTACATAGTATTCAGATAAATTTCTATTTAACATTGTTCCTATTGTGACCATATCATAGTCTACCTTACCAGCAACTACATTCTTTTCATTATTATCAACCGGCTCATCCATTAATACTCTTGATATTCCATATATTACTAATACAAATATTATTACACTAAATAGTATTATTACAAATCTTCTTATTTCTTTGGCTTCGTCACTTATATATTTTTCTTGTTTAATTTTATTTTTTTTATTTTCTTTTTTTTCAGTTTTATCATTTAACTTGACTTTTTTATTTGCCATTATCCCACCTCAAATGTTATTATACCGAAATTGCTAATATTTTTCAATAATATTTATTTATTAATTAAAAAAACTCTTTTTTGAGAGCTTCTTTTTGAAAATTAATTTATTTTGTAGATACTACCGTTTTGGTATTACCTAATGATTCAGCTACGCTTATTAATTCATTTGTTGATAAATCACTACTTACTAAATAGTAACTTATGTTATTAGCATGCCAACTTATGGAATTTGAACTTAATGCCCCAACTGATTCATTAAGCATTAAAGGATCACCAAATACCGGTATTACTTCAAATTCATTGCTTGCACTTGCTACTTCTTCCACTATTACAAAGTTCTTTTCACCACTAAATGTTAGTATCACTCTTTCTCCAGTTTCTGTTTCTATATTTTCAGAACTACTTAGATGAGTATTTGATGGAATATATAATGGATATATAATGCTATCTAATGTTGCACTAGTTTTATCTTCACAAGTTCCTTCATTACATTCGCCTTCAGTATTGTTTTCTTCATTGTTAATTTCTGTATCTATTAAATCATCTAATAAGAAATCATCTTCGTCTAATTTAGCTTTTAAATCTACAGATTTAAATGTTACTTTTATTTTTACTATGTCTTCACTATTATATACTTCTACTTTATTAATATTCATTTTGTCATCAAAATAAATTTTTTGATATGATAAATCTTCATTATTAGGATAATTTACTGTACTTTTAATGATATACCCATTGTCCGTTTTTTCTAATGAGGCTTTAGAATCTCCTTTAACATCTTCAACTAAATTTTGTAACAAATATGCTTGTGAAGAATTTTCTGGCCATACACTGTCAAATTTAAAACTTTTGTTTAAACTAGGTGTTACAACTATAACACATAAAAGTTTTAAATTTTTATAATTTATTATATATTTTTTTAGTAAATTTATTTATTTTCTATTTTATCTTGCGTTTCAATATATTTATAGTTTAAGTTATTATTTTTTGTTATTACTGATTCTCCTAGTTTCTTTTCAAGGTCGTCTCTAGCAACTTTGGCAGTATTACCACCCATTCTTGCTATTTTTTTATTTTGTTCTAAACCATAAGGCTTATGTTTTTTAGCAAGTTCTCTTGTTGCAGTTTCCCCTAGGTCTGTCAAAAGGACTTCTATATCGGACATATTATCTCTTAAAGATTCTTTACGAAGTCCTTTAAATGCTTTATATTCACTTGCTTTCATTCCAGACCATTCTTGATAAATTTCATTTGTTAATATCCCATATTCATAATTTTTAGTGATACCGCCATATGTCCAAATGTCAGTTAAACGTTTTCTATTAACAATTCCATCTAATCTATCCTTAATCCATATATCACTATATCCTCGTTTTTTATAATAATCTACAGCTCTGTTAATAGCAATTTCAGGATTAAATACCTCATCTATTCTTTCGCTACCTAAATTAGCAAGCCATAATTTAAAAGGTTCTGCTTTAGGACTTGGAACTGATTCAATTAATCTCAATATACCTTTAGTATCTAAAGTATCAGTCAAATAATTTTTTCCATCTTTTTTTGACTTCATTTTAAGTTGCACGATTTTTTCGTGCAACTGACTTCCTTCTTCTTTTAACTTTCTCTTTAAATCACTCCAATAATTTCTTGGTATATTAGCATTAGTTAATGCACTAATAACATCAACAACACTAAAATAATATTCTTCTTTTTCATTATTCCAAATACTTCTTATTTCATTACCCTCAAAAAGATTTGATATTGTTTCTAATTTTTCTTGATTCATTTATTACCTCCTTTAATTCAAATTAAACTTATAGTATATATCAATATTTTTTTCTTCATCTATCTCTATTCTATCAATTAGCAAACTAATTAATGCTCTAGATGGATTTTTCATCTCTAAAAGTTCTTTAATTTTATCTAAATAGAAATTATAATTTCTTTCCCCTTTACTATTTATATTACATAAAATTTTCTCATATTCTTTTTTCTTTTTTTTAAATTCATTAATTTCTAGAGTCAAATTATTATATGTTCTCTTATATATTTCAATGGTTATATTTCCATCTAATTTATCATTGTAGCAAGCATCTATTTTTTTATTAGCGTTTTTTATTGCTGTATCTAATCTATTTATTTCTTTTTTAATACTATCTTTTTTCTTTTTTACTACATCATTAGTTTTTAATATACTTTCAAGTGTTTTTTCATCTAGATAAATATTTGTCATTTTTCGCAAATTATCTAAAACTATATTTTCTATAATTTGATATTTAATAGAATGTGGTGTGCATACACCTTGTTTTTTTCTTTTTGCCCAATAATTACAATTTCCATAAATTCGACTAACACAACCATATTTTTTAGTTTGTTGATGATGCTCTCTAAATCCAATTGTGTGTTTACAGTCTTTACAATATATTAAACCTCGAAGTAAAAGTTTATCGGTTATGCCATCACCTTTGCCACGATTTTTATTGCTTTTAAACATTTCTTTTGCTAATTCAAATGTTTCTTTGTTAATTATTGGTTCTACTGCACCAACTGATATAATCCAGTCATTTTCTTTATTATGTACTCTTTTTTTAGATTTGTAATTTACCTTTCTTTGACGACATTGTGTTAAATTTCCAATATATGTTGGATTTTTTAAAATATCATTAACTGTTCTTGTTGCCCATATACCATAGTGAATATTATCTTGCCCAACTTTCATGTTTTTTTGCATGCTTGGTGTTGGTATATGTTCACAAGTTAGAGTATCACATATCTTGCTTAAACTGTATCCACTTGTAAACATATCAAATATCCTTCTAACTATTTTAGCAGATTCTTCATCAATTTCAAGTTTATGCTTATCTTCCTCATTTTTTTTATAGCCATAAGGAGCGTATGCTCCAACGAATAAGCCATTTCGTTTTTTAGTATATAAAGAACTCCTTAATTTATTTGATATATCCTTAACATACATGTCGTTAAAAGCACTTTTAAACACTAACATGTCATTTGCTGAACTGTCTTTTTTAAAAGTATCTATCCCGTCATTAACAGCTACATATCTAATGTTATGTTCTGGAAAATATCTTTCTACATAATAACCAAATTCAATATGGTCTCTACCTAATCTTGATGTATCTTTGGTAATAATCATATTTATTTTCTTTTCTTCGCAATCTTTAATCATGCGATTAAATCCTATTCTATCAAAAGTTGTTCCCGATACACCATCATCTATATATTCATCTACTAATAATAAATCATTATCTTTAATATAATTTAGTAATAAATCTCTTTGAGTAGAGATACTGCCACTTTCACCTAATCTTTCATCTTCTCTAGATAATCTCAAATATATTCCTACCTTATAAGTTGTGTCTGTTATCATTTTTACCTCAATCTATAAGTTTGAAATTATATGGTTATTTATTATACTATTTTCATTTAGATTTAATTCTTTATCTAGAAAAGATACTAAAAATGTACTTATTAATTTATTAAGTGTTACTCCGTTTTCATTAAAAATATTATTTGCTTTATATTCCTTTTTCATAGAGCACCTCTATAAATGTATATGCACCTAAATTAATATTATTTTAAAAAAATCAGTTTTAATTTTTTATACATCATTATTTTTTAAAAAATCTACTTTTTCATATTTTGGAATAATTACTTTTGGACTTCCTGTGTCGATAATTATTCCATTATCAATTACTACTATGTAATCCATATCTTTAAGTGTTGATAGTCTATGTGCTATACATATTATAGTTTGATTATTAAAATATTTATGTATGTTTTGTTGTATTTTAAATTCTGTATTATTGTCTAAACTACTTGTTGCTTCATCAAATATAACAATTTTTGAGTCCCTTAAAAATATTCTAGCTAATGCTATTCTTTGCCTTTGACCACCAGATAATTTTATTCCTCTTTCACCAACGATAGTATCGTATTTATCATCAAGTTTCTCTATAAATTCGTGCAATTCAGCTTTTTTGGCTGCAGCTACTATTTCATTATAACTTGCTGTTGGTTTTGCTATCTTTATATTTTCATATATCGTAGTATGTAGTAGTATAGTTTCTTGGGGTACATAAGTTATATTTTCGTATATTGATTTTGTATTATAATTATTAATGTCTTTATTATCAATTAATATTTTTCCTTTTTGTGGAGTATAAAATTTAAAAAGTAAATTTACCAATGTTGTTTTTCCACTACCACTTACACCAATAATTCCAACTTTTTCTTTTTCCTTTATACATAAGTCAAAATTTTGAAAAACATAGTTCTTAGTATATTTAAATGATACATTGTCAAATTTTATAGTTCCTTTAACAACTTCAATCGATTCCTTAGTGTCATCTAACAAATTGGTGTCATCATATAATAAATTATAACAGTTCTTAAGTTTTACAAATGCTTCTCCAATATGAATATATGACCAAGCAAATAAAGTAGTATCGCTTTTTAACGAAATCATTGCATTGATAAAAAATATTAAATTTCCTAGACTCATTAAATTTTTACTAAACATATTTACAGAATAATAAAGTAAAATTGCAAATGTTATAACATAAACTATATTCGCTATTGCTCCATATGTAAATTCTTTAGCTGATGCCTTATTTCTAAAATAGTTCGTTTCTTGTTTTTTGTTCTTTAACATTTTAGAAAAATTTTCAACCGAACCATAAACTCTTAAAGATGCAAAGTTTAAAATTGAGTCATTTAATACACCAATATATTCCCTATTTGCTTCTTGTGATTTTTGAATAAGAGGTAAATATTTTTGGGAAAAATATATTAATCTGGTAATAATTATTCCACTAAATAAAATTAGTGCAGTAATAAAAATATTAATGTCTATTGTGTATAAAATTATTAAACTACTAATCATGGATGTTAATAATGACATAAATCCAGTTGTAATTAAAGTATTTAAATTAACTATTTCATCATTTATTTCATTTATAGATGATGAAATTTTACCACTAAAATTATTTACAAAAAATGGATATCCCTTTTTATCTAAATTCTTAAATAATTTTTCTGAAATATAAGGGGTTTGTTGTTTTACCATATATATAGTTCTTGTAATATTTGAAATATAAAAAAATATTAACTCTAATACTATTACAACTAATAAAATTATTATAACCTTATATAAATCACTTATTTGAAAATTACTAGCTGTTGGTAAATCAATAATCCCTTTAATTATGTATTGTTTAATCAAATCAAAAATTTCTGATATTACCATACTGATTACCATTACTATTGTTAAAAATTTGACTGGCTTATACAATGATAGTACAAAACGGATAAAATTACTATTTTTACTCACTTATATCACTTCCATTAAAATTTTAAAATATTATTTTAATTATACCATAATTTATAATATATTTCTTTAAATTCAGTATGCTTATAATCAAATTTTAACTTTATTACTTTTAATTCATTATATTTAATTTTTTCTTTTAAAAAAAGAATATGTATTTAACATATTCTAGCATTTATAAGAGAATAAATAAATTTTAAAGTTGTGTACTTTTGTGTGTTATAACATATAACCCATCCTTGTTTTTTAATATTACTTGTTCATGATTATTAGTTTGGTTAACTAATATTACTTTGTAATAATCATCTTTTAAGAAATATGTATCAATATTATAAGTAAATATTTCTTCCCCACTACTTATTTCCATTGTTCCATTTAATTTGTAAGATTTACTATTTTCTACATCTTTACTAAATTCTTTTACTGCATCTTCTAATTTATATTCTCCACATCCCGTTAAAGTTAGTAGCATAAATAAAGTTAGTAATAAAATTTTCTTCATTTCAATCCCCTTTTCTAATTAAATATATTTTTAAAACAATAAAATATACATGTATAATAAAAAAAATATTGGCTAAAATAGTAATAAAAGGATGTGAATTAATGGTTTTATTACAAAAAATTGCTCTTGCAGTTACTATTATTGGAGCTCTTAACTGGGGTTTAATTGGATTATTTGATTTTAATTTGGTTGCTACTTTATTTGAAAGTATTCCTGTAATAGAAAAAATAATATATATTCTTGTTGGTATCTGTGGACTTATCAACATTGGTATATTATTTATGAACTTAGAAGAAAGAGACTAGTAATTTAGTCTCTTTTAATTTTCTGTAATTCTAATCTGCAGTGTATTGGATACTACATAATTAACTAGTGGGTTTTTATTATCTATTTTTACTTCTACTTCGTAGTCTCCTACACCTAATCCTGCTAGATCAATATATGCTTGTATATCTTCGGCTTCAATATCTTCTATAACTGATGCTACCCCTTTTACTTGAACGCTTATTTCTTGACCAGATATTGGATTTGCTGTTAGACCAGATGCTATATTCTTTTGCGTAAAGTTACTTTTCAAAACTATCGTCTTTTGTTCTTCTTCACCAAATGTCGTGGTTATTTCTACACTGTCTACACTCATGTCTCTTACTCCATTTGGTTTTTTAATATTTACTTTGTATGTTTTAGTGCTTTCATTGCCCATATCACTAACATCTATAGTTACTGGTATACTTTCAATACTTTCTATTTCATCTTCATCACCATAGATGGTAATTGAATATGATGTATTATTGTTAATTAATATCGAAGCTATTGCTTTGCCTGTAACTAATTTACCAGTTGTTTGAACTGCAAGTGGTACTGTTTTAGAATAGCTATCTAGTACTACTGTTGCGCTTATTGTTTTTGGTACTATTTCTACATTATCTAGTTTTGCACCACTAGAATCATATGCTACTAATTCAACATTATCTATATCATATGTTCCTGCTTCAGTAAATTCTTGCTTTTCTAAGTCAATTAATGCCTTGACTGATGCTATTGCTTCAAGTGCATCACTGCCACCTTTTACTACTACTTCAGATTGATCTAGCGTTACTGATTCAACGCTTAGTTTGCTATCTAATGCATCTATATTTAATAAATCATAATCTATTGATTTTACTAAACTTTCTTTGTTTTTTATAGTTACTTGAACATATTCAGGAGATAATCTATAACTTAAAGAATCTATTGATTTTGAATATGTAAAATATACTTTGTATGGTGTATCTCCAGGTTTATAATCTGATAAATCTAAAATTACTTCATACTCCCCTAATTGTTTGGCTAAGTATATGTCACTCTTTCTTCCAGTTAAAGTTATATCTACTGTTTCAGGAACACCTTCAACTACATAAGCTTCTTCGTTATAATTAACTACCACCGGAACATTTGTTATTACTTCAGCTTCTGTCTCTACTAGGGTTATTACTTTGGAATCAATTAGTAAAAATAAACCAACCGCTATAATCAATGATAAATATATTAAAAAATTAGGTCTGTTTAAAATTTTATCTAACTTTCCTTGATTTTTTTTATACTTTTTTGATAAATAGTATACTGCTCTACTTATTGGCACAACTATATATTTATCGATAAATCTATATATTTTTTTAAAAAAACGGGTTATCATTCGTCTTCACCTTCACTTTCATCAGCTTCAAAGAAGACTTCCATCTTTGGTTTTAATTCATCTATTAACATCATTCTGAATTGATCTAATTCTAAATTGTAATGTAAGTTGCTATCAACTGCAATGCTTAAACGGCCAGTTTCTTCAGATACTATTAATGCTATAGCATCACTTTCTTCAGCAATTCCTAATGCTGCTCTATGTCTTGTTCCTAATCTTTTTGATAAATTAGGATTCATACTGGTTTTAAATACTGCTCCAGCACAAGTTATTCTATCTCCTTGAATTATTACCCCCCCATCGTGTAATGGTGAATTTGGGAAAAAAATGGTTTCTAATAAAGAATCCGTTAAATCTGCATATACTTTTGTTGAATTTTTTATATATTCTTCTAAAGATATTTCCCTTTCAATTACTATTAATGCCCCAATACGATTCTTACGTAAATATTCTATTGCACGCATTATTTCATATACTACTTTTTCTCTTTCATCTACTGTAAGTATTTTATGCCTTCCTAATAATTGCGTTCTACCTAAAGATTCTAATACACTTCTTATTTCAGGTTGAAATATTACTATTATTGCTAATGGTCCCCATTGAATTGCATATTCTAGTATTACTCCAACTGTATATAAATTTAACCAATTACTCAATACCTTTGCTAAAAGTATTATTATTACTCCTTTAACTATTAATACCATTTTTATGTTGTTTTTAACATTTTTAAGTATATAATAAAATGCTATCCATACAAAACATATATCTAATATTTTGGTAAAAATATCCCAAATAATAGTTAAATTCATTTAAACACCATCCTTGTGACTAATTTATTATATCAAATTTTTTTAAAAATAAAAAGATATATCTTTTAAAATAAGAATACTATAAATAAAAAAATAGTTATTCAAAATATAAAATAACTATTTTAATTTACATACTAATTGTTTATTTTTTTGGCAAGTTCTCTAATCATTTGCTTTTCTTCTGATTGATTATACCAACTGCTACATAATTCTGATACTCCAGAAAACATAAAATCATCTTTGCCAAATGATAATAATTCATTTATATCTTCTTCTAATTCATATAGATATGCTTTCATATCTTGAAAAATTTTTCTTTTAGTAATTTTTTTTCTTAATAATGGAACTAAATATAATCCATTTTGTTTTTTTAATTCTATGTAACTTCCCGTAGAATAACAATTAAATCCTAAATCCACCGTTGGTAAAGTTTCTAATTCTTCGCTATATGATAATTCATTAAGTATCCGATTGGTATTTCTTTTTACTAAAACTATTTTTTTGTTTTCTATTAATCTTTTAATTTCTTCCTTGGTTAATCTTAAATCACTTTCTATTTCAGCGTCATCTTAAACTGCTGCTATGTATGTAATTTGATATAATTGATTCCACCATTCAAATCCTTTACCATGACCTTCTCTTGCTATATCATTAAATGTCATATATGTGTATATGTTTATAAATAGATTATAATTTTGATGATTGACTTCTGAAATAATTTTTAAATAATCATATTCATCAAAGTCAAAGTTATATAATTTGGAAATTAAATTATAAAAATCTTCATCAGACATGTTTTTTAAATCTCCGTTTATAAGATTTTCTAAAATACCTAAAATGTATTTTATTTTGAAATATTTTTAATATTTCTGTTTCATCCATTCTTCCTGTGAATGTATAAACTGTATTATATAAATCTATTTTTTCTAATTCTAAATCAATTGGTCTTGAACCTATATTACAACCGCCTGGAAAATAATAATTTATTTGTTAACATTTTTATTTATTATTTCATTAATTGACATGTTATCTGCAATATTATTAGCAATATTAGTATTATTAATTTCATTGTTTATGTTTAAGTTATCAGAATTATCTGTCCTTATCTTAAAGATATCTTTCTTTTTATTATGTTCATTTACAAAATATCCTATTAGTGAAAATATTAAAAATATACTTATTATTATAAATATTATATAATGTTCACCTAAAAATTCTTGCATATTTCACCTTCTTATTCTATTACTAATTTTTGTCCTTTTGGTTGTATTTGAATGAATGTATTTCCATCATTCACTATTAATTCTTCCCCATTTTCAAAATAATATTTTGTTTGTGATGCTCTACTATCTTTTTCCCATTTTATTGGAACTGCATAACCATTACTTATAAAATATCCTGTTCCAGAACCAATGTTTTCTAATTCTTGACGACCTTTGTTTTCTCCATCATTAATTGTGTAATTGCCTACTTGATAAGTTATGATGTTTTTAAAAGTGTATTGTTCTTTTGTTACATAATCTGTATGAGCTTTATCGTTTACAAATCTTTTATATACTTGATTTTCACTATCATATTCATAACTGCTTGTTGTTGAACTTGAATACTTTATAGATACGCTTTGGGCGCTTTGAGCATTTTCCATCTTGCTTAAATCTAATTCATCTATACTGTAATTTAATAATAAATCGTTATTTCTAGTTGTTCTAATTTTGCCTAAACCACTATTTAGTTTTTCAATGCTTGTAAACAAACGATGTTCTGTTGCTACTTTAAGTGAATTGTCTCGCCATCCAGTTTTTGTGTTGTCTACTACTACTCGATCAACTCCTAATTTGCTAAAATCACTTTGAGCTTGAGGACTTTGTCCATGATGAACATATATTGCATCATTTTCTAAAGCATAATCTAAATAATAATGTCTTGCACTTCTTATTGAACCAATTCTTTCTGTGTTTTGGTCTAAAAATAATGCCATGTATCTAGTTATACCACCTTCAACTATTATTTCATAAATAATATAGGCATCTTGTAATCCACTTTGTAGTGGTCTTGCTGTACTTATGTTGTTAATCATTACCGCATATGGCCTTGATGTAGTATTTTCATCTACTATTTGTAATTTTTTTTCTGGTTCTTCTTCTTTGTTTTCATTATTAGAGTTGTTAATGTTTATTTCAGTGTCATTTTCTTTAAATACTCCACTTTTCCAACCTATTAATGCTCCAACTGCTACAAAAAGTATTACTCCTAGTGCTATAAATATTACCTTTTTATTCTTCCCTGATTTCTTTCTTGCTTTCATTTTTACTACCTTCCTTCTCTTTCCAAATCTCTTTTCTTTATTGTCTCCCTTTTGTCGTATAATTTTTTACCTTTTGCAAGTCCTATTAATACCTTTGCTTTTCCTTCTTTTATGTATACTCTTAATGGTATTAAAGAATATCCTTCGGTTTTTACTTCTTCTAATAATTTTTTTATTTCTTTTTTATGAAGTAATAGTTTTCTTTCTCTTGTCTCTTCATGATTGAATATACTTCCTTCATTGTATTTTTCTATGTACATATTAATTATAAATGCTTCATTATTTTTAATTCTTATATAACTATCTGTTATATTACAAGATCCCTTTTTTATCGATTTTATTTCTGTTCCAAGCAGTACTATTCCCGCTTCAAGTTCTCTAATTATAAAATAATTAAAATATGCTTTCTTATTTTTTATCTCCATTATTATCCCCCACTATCTCAAAATCTATTGCACTATTTTCTTTGCTCGCATTTATAACTTTTACTTTAACTGTATCCCCTATACGATATCTTTTATTTTCACTTATTAACGATAGTAATTCTGGAATGTATTCATAATATCCATCTAAAGTCGATATATGTACTAAACCTTCTATTAAATTGTCTAGTTGAATAAATAAGCCAAAATTAGTAACTCCACTAATTATTCCTATGTATTCTTCCCCAACATGACTTTCCATATATTCAGCCATTTTCATTGCTAATACATCACGTTCTGCTTCAGCAGCTTCTACTTCGCGTTCACTTGAATTTTCAGCTACATCTACTAAATATTTTTGATTATAATTGATTGTTTCCATATCTAATCTTTTTTCAAATAAATATGTTCTTAATAATCGATGTACCGTTAAATCAGGAAATCTTCGTATAGGACTTGTAAAATGAGTATAATTTGTTGATGCTAAACCAAAGTGCCCTATGTTATTAGGACTATATATCGCTTTTTTCATGCTTCTTAATAACATATCTGATAATATACTAAATTCTTTTTTGTCTTTTAATTCTTTTAATATACTTTGCATCGTTAAAGGTGTTATTTTATTTAAGTTGGTTTGTAATTGATAACCCATTTGCTTAATTAAATTTTTAAAGTCTTCTATTTTTTCAGTGTTTGGTATATCATGTACTCGATAGATAAATGGTAAATCCATGTTTGCTATGTGAGTTGCTATTGTTTCATTTGCTGCAATCATAAAATCTTCAATTAAATTTTCACCAATTCCTCGATCTCTTTTAACTACATCTATTGCTTTGCCATTTTCGTCTTGAATAATTTTAGCTTCATCTAACCCAAAATCTATATATCCCCGTGACTCTTTTTCTGCTCTCAATATGCTTGCTAATTCTTGCATTAATTTTAAGTTTTCAGCATATTTTTCATAGCCTTCTGGGATAATATTTTCTTCTAATATTTTATTGACATTTTTATAAGTCATTTGTTTTTTTGATTTTATTATTGAAGGAAAAATACTATAATCTATTACTTTGCCACTAGGATTAATTGTCATTACACAACTTATTGTTAGTCTTTCAACATCTGGATTTAATGAACAAATTCCGTTGGATAATTGATGAGGTATCATAGGTATTACTGTGTCTGCTAAATAACTTGATGTTCCCCGAAGATAAGCAGCATCGTATAATGCTGTGCCCATTAAAACATAATGCGATACATCTGCTATATGTACCCCTAAAATATAGTTTTCATTGTTTCTTTCTACACTTATGGCATCATCGATATCTTTTGTATCATCACCATCAATTGTAAATATTAATTCGTTTGTTAAATCTTTTCTCCCAATTTTTTCTTCTTCTAATACTTTATTTGGTATGGTTTTAAGTTCATTTATAACTGCTTCATTAAATTTTGTTTCTATTCCATGCCTTAAAGCAATAGATATTATATCTACTCCTGGATCATTTTTATGACCTATTATTTTTACTACTTCTCCTAAATATTCTTTTTTTCCTAACCCTCTTATTACTTTTACTAATACTTTGTGTCCTTCAACTAATTGTCTAGAACTTTCTTTTGTTAATTTTATTATTAAATCTAATTTTTCATCATCTGCTTTAAATATTAGTTTGTTTTTAACTTTTATTATTTCTCCAACAAGATTATCTAAATTTCTCTTTAAAACTTTAATAACAAAGGCATTTTCATTTCCTTTGTATGTAGAAAAATCTATTTCAACAAAATCATTATTTATCGCTCCGTTTAAATGCTCACTTTTTATAAATACATCTGGTCCATCGCTTATATTAACAAATCCATTTCCACTACGATTTACCCTTAAAGTTCCACATTTTAAAGATTTGGTATTTTGCATTAATATATAATCTCTTTTTTTTGATTTATGCAAAATACCATCTATTGTCATTTTATCTAATACTTCTTGTAATTTATTTATATCTTCTAAAGATTTGTAATTAAGTTTTTTGTTTATCTCATCTATAGTTTGCCCTTTAAATTCGTTTTTTAATATTTCTATTATTTGTTCTTCCATAACCTAACCTTCTTTAAATGTGCAAATTTTTTCATCTCCATCAAAACTTATCAATACATAGCTATTGGTATCTTCACTTACTTTTTTATGTGTTTTAGGATTTTCTAAATCATTATCTATATATTCCCAACTAATTAGAGTTTCAAATTTTACTCGACATAAATTGCTGTATGCGTTGCATAAGTATTGATTTATATTTTGTTCTTCGGCATATTTACATGTAGCTTCTTCAATTTCTTGATGAAATTCTTCAATTTCTTTTTCTTTTAAACTACCAAAAATAATAACAATTACTAGTATTAATAATGTTATTATAAATAACCCAGATATTATAATTAATATAGTCTTTTTATTCTTCATCTTTATCACACCTTAAGTATAACATATTTAATTTATATTTTAAATATTTTTTAATTTAATCCAGGAAAATCATATGTGCAAATTTTTTCATTGTCTACTATATCTATTTTTACTTTAGAATTAATATCTAAACTTTCTTTGGTTAAAGGATCAGTTAAATCCTCATCTAGCAAACCTTCTGTAATTAAAAGTTTTAAAGTTACTTCACTTATATTTTCATCAATAGTTTCAACATATACACATGCTGCATTTTCGATTTTATTTTTCAATGTTTTGGCATCTTTTTCTTTTTGGTTATATAGTATATTACTAACACTTACCCCAACAGTTACTGATATTATTGCTAAAAGAGTTATCGTAACTATTAATTCAATTAATGTAAATCCTTTATCTTTCATATTATCACTACTTTATTGTAACATAACTTTCTTATTTTGAACATATTTTCTTCACTAAAATAGGTTATTATTTTATTGAAGTGAGGTGATGTATTTGAATATTAAGATTATTGGTTATAATTGTAGTAATGGAATAAAGCTTAAAAAAACTTTGCTTAAAGCTATTAAGGACTTTGATGAAACAATCGAAGTTGAACTCAACGATGACCAAGAATCAGTAAAAAAGTATAATATTAAAAATATTCCAGCATTAATTATTAATAATAATAAATGTATTGAAGGTAAAGTGCCTAGCGAAAGAGATATATTAAAATATATTAAGTCATACACAAATTAAAAGCTACCAATTGGTAGTTTTTAATTGAAAACATTTATTTAGTTCTTCTTGTAAATTATTTACAACTTCTCCATTATATAGATAAATATAATAACCATTAGTCACTATGCCACTATAATTTTTATATTCTTTAGAAAAATATTGTTCTAATGGATTATCTATGAAATTATCACTTTTAATAATGATATACATATAATTATTTGCTTTGTAAACCTTAGAATACTCAATGTCATAATTACTTGTATCTATTAAATTGCTTATTAATTCTTCTTTTAGCAAAGTATTTTCGTTGCTTATATAAGCTCCTAGTATATTATTTAAACATTTTGTTACATTTTCTAATTTTTGTTCTTCATAATCATTTTTATCTTTATAATTTTTAACACTAACAAATACCACATTCTTTGAATCAATTACATTTTCTTTGAATTTATTTTGGGCATCTAATGTATTTTCTTCTAGCCCTACAACTACTTTTTTATTGCTTAAATCTATATATGTAAAAACAAAATTTTCATCTGTTTCATTTTCTAAATAATATTCATTTATCTTATTATAATCTTTTTCTAAGTCTTTTTCAGTAATTTCTGCTTTTTCACAACCAGAACACCAAAAAATCATTAATATCAGTATAAGTATTTTATAAAAATGCATTTTGTATCACCCATTTAAATTATACTTTTTTTTTGCTATGTGTAAAGGTTTATGGTATTATTTATTTAGGAGGTTTACAAAATGGAGTTTAAAGAATTGCCTGATTATGAAGAAATAGATATTGAAAGTGATTCTGTTAATTTTGGGAAAATTGATAGATATGCCCTATATTCAGATAGAGAAGAAACCTGTTATAGAGGTAAAAGTCCTGATGTTTTAAAAAGAACTAGGAAAGCCCAACAAACAATGTTTAAAATGGACTATGCTAGTAATAAACCAAAAGCAATACCTAGAAATAAATTTCGTTAAAAAAATAGCAATTATTGCTATTTTTTTTATGCTTCTATTAATAAAGATGCCGTTTCTGCCATGTCTTTTGGTACTGCTATGTCCATATAATCTAATATAGTTGGGGCAACATTTACTAATGCCCCTTCTTCTTTTAGTTTTATTTTATTATCACATATTATGAATGGCACTAAACTTGTTGTATGTGTTGTACATATACTACCATCTTCATTAAGCATTGTATCTGCATTGCCATGATCAGCTAATAATATTATCTTGTAAAAGTTTTCTTCTGCTTTTTCAATTAATTTGCCTAAACATAAGTCAATTGCACTACAAGCTTTTACTGTAGCTTCCATATTGCCTGTGTGACCTACCATGTCAGGATTTGCATAATTGACTAATATAAAATCATAATCATTATTCATCGCATTTACTACTTTTCTAGTTACTTCAACACAACTCATTTCAGGTTTTAAATCATATGTGGCAACTGCTGGAGATGGAATGTGAAATTTATCACAGCCTTCAATTTTGCCATCGTAACCACCATCAAAAAAATATGTTACATGTGGATATTTTTCTGATTCTGCTATTCTTGCTTGCGTAAAACCTAATTCACTTAAATATATTCCTAATGGCTTTTTTACTTCAATTGGCTCAATTAAGTTATATGTTTTAATTTTTTTATCTACTGGTAGAAAACTAAATACCAGTAAATCATTCATTTCTTTTGCATCAAATTTATCAAAACTTGAATAATTAACAAAAGCATTTAATATTTGTTTGGCTCTATCTGCTCGATAGTTCATCCATAATAATACATCGCCATTTTTAATTACATTGTTACTAGCTATTATTGGCTTAATAAACTCATCTGTTATATTATTTTCATAACTATTATTAATACTTTTTTCTATATTGATAGAACTTATGCCTTTACCACTTGTTACTAAATCATAATAAATTTTCGTTCTATCCCAATTTTCATCACGATCCATCGCATAATATCTACCACAAATACTTACTATGTCTCCAATATGATATTTATCTATTAAATCTTGTATCATTTTTATGTACTTGAATGATACATTTACTTGTGTATCTCTTCCATCTGTTATTAAATGAAAATGAATTTTTTTAAAGCCATTATTTACTAATAATTCGTACATTTTGATAAAATCATCTACACCAGCATGAATGTTACCATCACTACATAATCCCATTATGTGAACATCTTTATCTTTTTGTTCCATAAGTTTTATAACATTTTTATTTTCATAATCAACATTTATAAAAAAATCATCAACTAAAATTTCTGATTGTTTTAATAACCTACCTGCTCCAATAGTCATGTGTCCCACTTCACTATTTCCAGCTTGACCATTTTTTAAACCAACTGCTTCTTCACTAGCTTGTAAAAAAGTGTGGGGATATTCTTTTAATAAGTTATTAAAATTGTTCATTTCAGCTTCTTTTATTGCATTACCTAATTCTTCATCTCTTATGCCAAAACCATCAAATATTATTGTCAATATTTTTTTCATAACTCACCTTCACATTTATAATAACACAAAGACAAAAAAAAACAAAGATAAAAAAATAACATATAAAAAATTATATGCTATCCAACTAATTCTTTCTTATTAAGTTTAAACTTATCTGCTATAGTTGTTAAAAATTCTGAATTTGTAGGTCTACTTCTGTCAAAATCGATACTATTTCCAAATAAATCTTCCATTAATTTTATATCACCTCTCATACAACTTATTTCAATTGCATGTCTAATTGCTCTTTCTACTCTAGTTGATGTTGTATCATATTTTTCTGCAATTACTGGATATATATCCTTAGTGATAAAATTAATTTCTTCTGTACTTTTATATAAAAGCATTATTCCTTCTCTAATATAACTATATCCTCTTACATGAGATGGTATTCCTAAATCATGTAATAATGAACTAACTTCGACTTCGACACTTATGTTGTTAAGTTTATATTCTCGGTCTTGTTCAAAAAGACCTAACATTCTACTCTCTAAAATACTTAAATCAATTGGCTTAAGCATATAATAGCTAGCGTTTAATGTTTGTATCTTTCTTATTGAATAATCATCTTTAAAACTTGATAATACTATTATCTTTTTATCAATTTTATTATATTTTAAATCTTCTAATATTTTAATTCCATCTATTTGTGATAATAAAATATCTATTAAGATTAAATCATATTCATTTTGATTGCTTAATAAATAATTTAACCCTTCCTTTCCATTATTAAATACTGCCACTACTTTTACATTTTCATTGCTTCGAAAATAAGTTTTAACACTCCTTAATACTGCTTCGTTGTCATCTATTGCAACAACTCTAATAATTTTGTCCATGTGTTTTTTCCTCTTTCTTTGTCTATATTTCCTGCACCTAAATTCATTATAATTTAATATTCAGCAAAATGCTACAAAAACTTTTGTCGAATTGTGTAAATCCTTGTAAAGAGTTGTCACTTTTTGTTATACTTAAACAAAAAGAATAGTTTTTACTATCCTTCTAAATTAAACTTTTTAATTCTTTCTTTAACTTCTTCTTCAGTTAAGTTTGTTGCAATTGCTATGGTTTTTATTGGTGTCTTTATCTTTAATAAGTTTTTTATGGCATTATTCTTTTCTTCTTCTTCACTTATTTCTCTTATAAATTTCGTATCACTATTTAATCTCATTATCTCACCTTGAAATTTTTTTATTATTTCATCTTCTGGAAAGAAATCTTTTAATTCTTCTGGTGTCATATTTAGCATTAATAAATATCTTAATCTCTTTCTTTCTTCCTCATTATTGTAACATATTTCTTCTGCTTTTTCCATATATACATTCCATGTCCCAAAGTTTTCTGTATATATTCCATCTTCATCTTTTAAATATGCTTTATTCATTAATCTTTTTGCTTTTTTATAATTATATATTAGGTTTATTTGTAAAAACTTTGTTTCTACATCTATTCCTTCTCCTTTGGTTATATTATTGCTAAACATTTTACATAAATATGATAAATTCCTAATCTTTACTATTTCTGATAATCCTTGAGCATTCATTTCTACATTTATTATTTTATTATCTACTCTTACTAATACATCTAATGTTTTCTTTCTTTCACTTTCTGTATCTAAGGCTAACTCTACTGGAATAAACTCTAATACTTCTACCTTTTCATTAAATATTGTACTTAATAATGCTTCTAATATTTCTTTACCATATTTATTACTTGCAACTGTTTTAAATAGTCTATCATTTTTTGCCGTGTATATCATAATAAACCTCCCTTCATCATATATCTTAAATAAAGGAAGTTATTTTTCTTTTTTTTCTTTATAAAAAAAACAAGTATTTTTTTACTTGTCATATTACTTTTCAAATTCTAATAAAATACTTTCTAAACTGTCTATATTAGTTGAGGCTCCTCCGACTAAAAAACCATCTATATTTTTTATTTTGTTTAGTTCACTTATATTATCTTTATTAACACTTCCTCCATATAATACTTTTAGTTTTGTATCATACTTTTCTTTTATTATTTTATTTATAAATTCAATATTTTCTTTAATTTCTTCATTAGTTGGTACTTTGCCACTACCTATCGCCCAAACTGGCTCATAAGCAATTATAATATTTTTAAGTTCAACATTGTTAAGTACTTCACTAATCTCTTTTTCTAATACTATATATGTATTACCTTCTTCTTTTTCTTTTAGTGATTCTCCAATACAATATATTACTTTTATATCATTTTCAATCGCATTGTTGATTTTATTAATAAAATCAATATTTAACTCATTTTTATATATTCTTCTTTCACTATGTCCAATTATAGCATAACTTACATTCATACTTCTTAATTGTTCACCCATGACTTCTCCAGTTATTGTCTTGTCTATAAATGATGATATGTCTTGGACTCCTAGTTTATAATTATCCCCACTAAAATAACTTAAATATATATTTGATGGACAGATTACTAATTCTATATTTTTAAAACCTAATTCATTTAATTTATTGCTATATTTTATTATATCTTCTTTATTTAATTTGTTTTTAAAATTACATACTAAATACTTCATTATTTCATCCATTCTAGGGCTTTTAATGTTTTATCAGCAATGTATTCTAGTGTTGCTCCCCCACCACTAGATATAAAGTAAAAATCATTACTATATCCAAATTTTTTAACGGCACTAGCTGTATCTCCTCCACCAATTATTACTTTTACTCCACTTTCTTTTAGCGCTTTTAATAATTCTTTAGTACCTTCCGTAAATCTATCATCTTCAAACTTACCACAGGTACCATTTACAAATATAATACTAGCACTATCTATATATTTTTTATATTCATTAATGCTTTTATTTCCTATATCATATATTATTCCGTTATCAATTGTAAAATCAATTGGTAATTTTATCTTTTCTTTATATTTATTCATTAATTCTTTTAATTCGTTTAAAATTTCTTCATCATTAGTCGCAAGACTTTCCCCAATATCTGCTCCCTTAGCTTTTAAAAATGAATTGGCAATACCCCCACCAAGAAGTAAATAATCACATCTATCAATAAGCGATTTAATTATAGGAAGTTTATCATCAACTTTTACTCCACCCATAAATACTACAAATGGGTTTGGGGTATCGTGAACTAATATATCAAGTTTATTAAGTTCTTCTTCAACTAAAAAACCTATTGCATGTGGTAAAAATTTGGCAATTCCCGCAGTTGATGCATGAGCCCTATGCATAGAACCAAATGCATCATTTATATATACTTCACCTAAACTTGCCCAATATTTAGCAAGATCTAAATCGTTTCCACTTTCAAGTTTTTCTGGATAATCCATAAATCTTGTGTTTTCTAAAAGTATTACTTCACCTAAAGATGAATTATCTACTATTTCTTTTACTTTTTCACCATAACAGGCACTTATAAACTTAACTTTTACCCCTAATAAATTAGATAATTCTTTACCTACAAATTTTAAAGTGTTTTTAGTTTTATCTTCTTCACTTTTAACTCTACCAAAGTGGCTTAAAATAACAATTTTACAATTGTTATTAAGTAAATATTTTAAAGTATCTAAACTTTTTAATATTTTAGAATTATCCGTGATTTTTTCTCCATCTATAGGCACATTAAAATCACATCTAATTACTACAGATTTATTATTAACTGATATATCTTTTAATGTTTTCATATTATCCTTTCTGTATTGATAACCTGCGACCGCGGCGATTTTAAAGGCCGCCGCGGAATAGGTTCTCCCTCTAATTTTATTTATTCCCTTATCCCAGTTTTTACCCCGCTTGCCTCGCACCGCAAGGACGCGAAGACAAGCATGTCCTCTTTTTAGCTTATTCTGATCGGGTCAGCGGACGAGCCGCTGCCCGATACATATGTTGTGAAAGATGTTAGATAAAAGGATGGCCGCACCGCAGGTTTGTTACCGTACACTACGTCGTCGCTGACGAGGCTACCCGCACTGCTCACCATGAAGGCACCACCGGAATCACCCGAGCGGCGAGAAATTGTCCATTCGTATAGTCCCATGTACATCCAATTATTATTTCTTATACTAGCACTATCATAACCACGCATATTTGTTGTCCAATAACTATTGCTGGCTGCATATCCATAATCACTTGCATACATTAATCCTATTTTCATACTTTTTGTATTATTATTTCTGCATTCATTGTTTGGCCGGCATTTGCTTGTTGATCGGTATCCAAATTAATGAATGTTGCAGTAATTGTCCAATTTTGGGTTGTAAAAGATGTGCTAGAATTTGATGTTATAGGATACTCACTAGCTATAGCAAACGTTCCTGTCTTATTAGTAATATCAAAACCACTTACTGTTTGAGTTCCACTAGATGTCGTTGTTGTAACATTAGATTTATATGTTAAACCTTCTATTGAAGTTACTGCTTGACCTGCTGGATTTGTTATTGTAAGTAATATTTCAGGCTTTTGATCATCAGTTGTATATGTAAAACCATTAGAATTTATTTTAAAATAAACATAATATGTATAATTTGCAGTATTTGTCGTATTATTTGCTTTAAGAGATGCTGTTGCTGTTGCACTATCACTTAAATTTCCAGCTCCAACCCCAAAATTAAATTGGTTTATAGTTAAAGAAATATCATTACTTACATTAAAATTTAAAATATCTATTGAATCCGTTTCAACTGATGCATTACCTTTAGCTGTTCCCCCTGTTTGGTTTTCAAAATAAGCATATGTCACGGAAAAAATTGCTATTATAAAAGTAGCAACACAAATAATTACTATTTCTAATGTTTTTCTATTTATAGACCATTTTTCCATAATCATTTATCCTTTATCTTTATAATAATAATATCATGGAAGAAATGCATTTTCAAGATTTTTGATTAAAATTATTAAAAATTTGTATTTTATTGACAAATATGTTAATATATTTACTCGTTAGGAAGGGAAAAATATGTATCTTAAAATATATATTATTAATGCTCCAGAAGAAAAAATAGATATTGATATTGACGCAAATTATTATAAAGGCAAATATTATTTTACTTTTATTTTTCCTAGTGAAGAAAAATATTATGAATTTTTAAAAACTAAAAAACTATATCGAAGTGATTTTTATAATTTAAGTGATGATGCAAAAAAATATTTAGAAGATAATATTGATACTATTTCAAAATTAATAATTAATTCTATGCCTATATATATTTTATTTAGTATTAGTGATATTAAAAGCACAGAAAATGTAATACTTGATATTAGTAATTTATCATGGAAAGATAAACTATATATTATTAATAATATTGCTACTAATAATACATATTTTATAGATGTATATACATTAGATGAAGTATTAACTTTAGATGATATATCATGCATGTATAAAATTATAGAATATTTAGTTGAAGATTTAAAAGATAAATC
Organism: uncultured Bacilli bacterium; assembly: GCA_944331865.1. Lineage (GTDB taxonomy): Bacteria > Bacillota_I > Bacilli_A > RF39 > UBA660 > Onthocola_B. The sequence goes on from CALVIZ010000004.1 coordinate 25,828, forward strand.
TCCATTAGAACAACTATATTCTATTTATAATTTTTTAAAGGATAGACCTTTTTTATCATCAGGTATAAAAGGTAATAAATATTTAAGTAGAAGTTTAAATCAAGTATTATATACTAATCCTATAGTATGTCACGGTTTTGCAAATTATTTTAAAGCAATGGCTAATGCTTTAGATATAAGTGTTGAAAATACTTTTTGGAAAGGGGAAATATCTCATATTTCTAATATTGTATATATTAATGATAAAAAATATGATATTGTTGGTATTTTTGCTATCGATATAACTTGGGATAATAAAAAAAACAGTATTAAGCATTTTTTACATCCGATAAAACAAGAAAAAGATGAAAAATACAGTGAAAATTTTGTTCTATTTAAAAACAAAAATAGTGTTGACGAATTATTTTTAAAGTATTTGGAGTTTTTAAAAACCAATAATGAAAAAGATAGATTAGAAATAAAATTAAAAATAATATATATTATAAATAAAATATATCAATTATTAAAATTAGATAAAAGAATAGATATTATTTGTAATATTACTGAAGAAGTGAAATTAATTTTTGAATTGACTAAAGTTGATTTATCTATTTTTACTTTATCGAGTATATTACCAAATAATGAAAAAAGTCTTGATTTATTAAAAACTAGTCCATATTATAAGAGGTGCATATGAAATTAACAATAAAAATTAGAAATGAAACAGAAAATTTTTTATTAGTATTTATAAATGAAGATGAAAATGGGTTTAGTTATGTTTACTCTTTTTCAAACGAAAATACTTATAAAAATTTTTTAAAAAATAGAACAGTTAAACGAATTTTTTATATTGATGATAATGCTGATGCTAAAAAACATATTAAGAATAATTTAGCAGAATTTAATTTGCTTATAGAACAAACTATGCCTATATATGAAATAAATAGTTTAGATGATATATTAGAAACGGAAAACGTAATATTAGATATTAGTAATTTAGCTTGGCAAGATAAATTATATGTTATTAATAATTTAGCTACTAATAAAACTTTTTTTAAAGATAGATATACCTTAAATGAAATTTTAACATTAAATGATATACAATGTATGTATATGATAATTGAAGATTTAGTAAGACCTTTAAAAATTAAATCTCCATTAGAACAATTATATTCCATCTATACTTTATTAAAAGAAAGACCTTATTATAATGATAATAACGAAGATATTAATACTACCCGTAGTTTAAATCAGATTTTATATACAAATCCTATAGTTTGTGCTGGATATGCCAATTTTTTTAAAGCAATGTGTGATGCTTTAGATATAAGAGTTGAATATTTACATTGGGATAAAAATGATAGTTCTCATGTTGATAACATATGTTATGTTAATGATTCTAAATATGATATTGTGGGAATATTTGCTATGGATATTACTTTTGATGTAGAAAGTAATAGAATCTTACATTTTTTATATCCTATGAATAAAGAAACTAGAGAAAAAACTCTTGGTGGTTATGTTGTAGATGAACAAAATATATATTATAATTTGTTGAGTCAATACAAAGATTATCTTTATTATATTGAAAAAAAATATCCAAGTTTTATTATTGATAACCAAAAACAACGGATAATAAGAATAATAAATCAAATTTACGAATTATTAAAATTAAATTATAAAATAAATGAACAATGTAATATTGATGAAGAAATTAAAAAAATTAAAAAATATGCTAATGTTTATATATCGCCATTTACTTTAAGAAAGATAATAGATATTGCTGATTTAGAATATAGTTTGGAAGTAATAAAAACTAGTTTTCATTATAAAGCATTACATCCTGAAGATAAATTAATGGTAGATGTTTTATGGAATTGTAATAGAAAATTATAAAAAATATGAAAAAAATTTGTATTTTTGAAAATACAAATTTTTTTATTCAAACATTTTCTTTGCTGTTCTTAGCATTTGAGCTGTATAACCATATTCGTTATCATACCAAGCTACTATTTTAACTAGTTGGGTGTCATCTACTTCTACAATACTTGTTGATAAACCATCAACTAATGCACCATATTTTTTACCAATTATATCACTAGATACTATTGGATCCATTGTAAATTTTAAGGTTTCATCTTGATTATCCATTAATAATTTATTAACTTCTTCTACACTTGTGTTTTTCTTAAGTTCAAGAGTAACATCAATTACAGATCCATCTGCAACTGGTACTCTAAATGCTAAACCATCCATTTTATTTAACAAATCAGGAATTACTAATCCAATTGCTGATGCCGCTCCAGTTGATGCTGGAACTATATTTTGACCACACGCTCTTCCTCGTCTTGCTTTAATTCCTTTTTTATGAGCAATATCAAGTGTTGCTTGATCATTGGTATATGCATGTATAGTAGTCATAAATCCCTTTTTAATTCCTAAATTGTCATTTATTACTTTTAGTACTGGGGCAAGACAATTAGTTGTACAGCTTGCTGCAGATACCACTATATCTTCACTTGTTAATTCATTGTGGTTAACATTATATACTATTGTTTTCATATCACCTTTTCCAGGTGCTGATATAAGTACTTTTTTAGCTCCTGCTTCAATATGTTTTCTAGCATCTTCTAATTTAGTAAATTTACCAGTACATTCAAGTACTAAATCTACTCCTAATTCACCCCAAGGTAAATTTACTGGGTCCATTTCTGCAAAAACTTTAATTCTTTTTTGATGTGCTACTACTATTTCATCTCCTTCAAATGTTATTTCATCTTCATGAAATGTACGATGAACTGTGTCATATTTAACTAAATATGCTAAATCTTCTGCACTGGACAAATCGTTAATTGCTACAATATCAAAATCTGTTTGCGTAACTATTTGCCTAAATGCAAGTCTTCCAATTCTTCCAAAACCATTAATTGCTACCTTAATCATAATTTCCTCCTATAAATTCTCTTAATATTGAATCATCTGTTACATATTCCCCAGGTATCGGGAAAAATATCTTTAAAAAATCTATTAATCTCCTTGCTTCCTCATAATATATAGAGTCTACTCCAACTGATAATAATAACGGCTCGACATATACTTTTAATACACCAACTTCATAAGCAAGTGCTGTATTTATTATAACATTTGCTTGGTGAATATATGGAAATATATACTTTTCTTCCCCCCTTCTTACTCTTTGCCAATTATCAATTGTGTTAAGAACATCGTATCCTCTAGTTCGATTATCTCTAACTATTCTTCTTAATAATCTTAAATCTAGTGTCGATACATAATTGTGTTCATCTATATTTAAAGGAATAAAAGGACTTAAATAAATTCGATATTTGCTTCTTTTATCAACATCTTTTGTTAATTCATCATTTAAAGCATGTAAACCTTCTATTAAAAAGATACTATTTTCTTTTAACTTTATTTTATTTTCACTATATTCTCTTTTTCCTGTTAAAAAATTATATATTGGTAAAGTTATCTCTTCACCATTTAATAACTTGTTTAAATCTTCATTAAATAATTTAACATCTATAGCTTCTAAACATTCATAATCATTGTTTCCATCTTCATCTTTAGGATTTACATCTCTATTTACAAAATAATCATCTAAACTAATTTTTATTGCATCATATCCTAATGCTTCAAGATAAGAAGCTATTCTTTTTGTTGTTGTCGTTTTACCACTAGATGATGGACCAGCGATTAAAATAAATTTTATGTCTCTGTTACTAACTATTTCATCTACCACTTTAGCTATATCTAAGCTAAACATTAATTCATTGGACCTTATAAAATCTTTTATCTTTCCACTGGCAATAGTTTTATTTAAATCACTAATATATGGCATGTGTAAATTATCTAGCCAACTTTGACCTTTAAAAAATGCTTCTATAATATTATCATAGTGAACATATTCTGGAACTACTCCATTGCTTTTTATACTTGGAAACATAAATACTATGCGATTATTTCCTAAATATATAAGTTCATATTTATCTATACTTCCTGTATTATATGGCATTATTGAATAAAAATAATTAAATTTATTATGCAAACGATAAAATGTTACAAATTTATCACTTATACTTTGAATATTATATGCTTTTTCTAATTCATTAAATCTTAAATAATATTTTATTGCTTCTTTAGGATCTACATTAAATTTATCTATTTTATCATTGGCATCTACTATTTGGGCCATCCTAGCTTTTATCTTAGATAAATCTTCTTGGGTTAATATTTTATTCCCTTGTACTACTGCTAACATTCCCCTGGGAACGCTATGCTCATAACAAACTTCTAAATCTGGAAAAGTTTCAGTTAATGCTATTTCAAATAAAAATTTAAGCCCTGCTTTATATATTTTATTGCCAATTATATCATTGGTATTTATAAATTCTATTATTTCATCTTGATATGCTTTCGTGGTTAAAGGAAATACTTCGTTTCCTATCTTATAACCCATTATATTAGGCATATCATAATCTTTGCTAATATCATAATAAAGTGTCCCTTTATCATATTCATGCACTGATTTATCTTGAAAAGTAATTTTTACTTTTTCCATACAATCCCTCTATTCTTTAAAATTATAACATAAATATTTGTTTTTTTGAATAAAAAATATATTATTTTACTATTATTATTCTAGGTGATCTATTTGAATATTATTCCAACTGTAATTGAAAAAACTAGTAATAAAGAATATGCTTATGATTTGTATTCTAGACTGCTAAAAGATAGAATAGTTTTTTTAACTGGTGAAATTAATGATAATTTAGCAAATATTGTTATTAGTGAACTTTTATATCTCGATAATTTAAGTAATGAAGATATTTATTTATATATTAATAGTCCCGGTGGCTCTATTACTGCAGGACTAAGCATTTATGATACTATGAATTTTATTAATAGTAATGTTTGTACCATAGGTATTGGTATGTGCGCTTCTATGGCAGCATTTTTGCTTTCTAGCGGGAGTATTAGATATGCCTTACCTAATACTGAAGTTATGATTCATCAACCTTTAGGGGGTGCTCAAGGCCAGGCTACAGATTTAAAAATTGCTGCCGAAAGAATTATTAAACTAAAAGAAAAGTTAAATAAAATTTTGGCTAAAAATACAAAACAAACTATAAAAAAAATTTATGAAGATACAGAAAGAGATAATTTTTTGTCTGCTGAAGAAGCCCTTAATTATGGTTTAATCGATAAAATAATAAAAAAGAATGCTTTTTAATACATTCTTATTATTATATCCCCATCTTCACTATACATAAATTTTTCTTTTGCATATCTTGCTACATATTCACTATCTTGTAATTTTGTAACATCACTTTTAAGTTTTTCTTCTTCACTTAATAGTGTGTTATATTCATCAGTTAATGCTTTTATTTGGCTATTATTGTCTAGTATTTCTTGCCAATCTTTAAATACACTACTTACTAATGTTATTAATAATCCAATTATACAAAATGTTATTAAAACTAATCTCTTTTTTTCTTTTTTAGTTTTTTTCATCTTGACACCCTTTTCTCTAAATTATTATATCAAAAAAAGTAAAATTGCAACTAATATTTTACTTTTTTAATAATTTTTTTACATATATTTTACATTTGTCTTTTATTTTATAATAATATACATTACTTATACTAAACCCTATTATTAAGGTAATTAAAAAATAAAGATGAAAATAACCATGATTTATTTTATATATTATATAAATGTATAATATTACTATATCTATTATAAATATTGTTGTAATTATTAATCTTATTATTTTACTTTTATTATTTAATATATAATAGTTAAATTTACTTAATAAATAAAAGAATATACCATATATAAATGATATTAAAAATGATATTATTTGAATATAACTGGTCATTTAAATAGTTTTGTTATTACACTTTCTTCTTTTTTAGTTGTTTTACCATCAATATATGTAAAAGAATTTATTTTTCCTTTTATTTTAACATTTCCATCATTTGTATCTAATTTTAATAATTCTAAACCCTCTCCAAGTAAGCGAATATTTCCTACTGTTGTTTCCATTAAAAATTCTTCATCATCAAAACTTACTATTTTATTTACTCCAGTAAGACTTATACTTGCTCGATCGATCATTTTTATTTCTTGAGTGCCAAAATTTATGCCTTCCATATTATCACCATTAAATTATATGAAAAAAAAATAAAGTTTTTCCTATTTCAAAAAACTTTATTTTGAAGAGATTCTTATTCTTTGATAAGATAAATCATTATTTTCTTCTTCAGTAAAATCTTCTTCAGGTTTTTGTTGATTAATTAGGGCATTTTTTAATATATCTTCAACTGTCATATCTTCTCGATAATCTAATACAATATCTGATTCTTCTAAAAATTCAATTTTGCTTGTTTGGGGAAAATAAATTATTCCACTAGCTTTTAATGCACTGTATTTTGCCATAAATATATCAGAACTATGGATTCCTAAATAACTCTTTATTGAATTATTTAGTAATATATCATTTATATCAAGTTTTAATCCAACATAATATTCTTGTCTTTTTACTTCATCACCATTAATTGTTGTTTGCTTTGCCCCAATTAATTGTTGTTTTTTAGATCTATCAATATCATAAATAAAATCTATTTTACTAACCACGATATCCTCTCCTTTTTTTGGGTTGTGAACAAAATTTTAGCACATATATTTATTATATGTCAAGCAATTAGGAAAAGAACCGTTCGACAAAATATTTATTTGTAAACCACTAATTGAATATTTTTGCTTAATTCAGTTGCTTCTTTAAATGTAAAATCTTCATAAAATTTATAGTTAAAGTTATTACTTTTTAATATCTTTTCTAAGGTTTTTATTTTATATATTAAAAATTCATGAGTATCATAATAGGATTTGCCATCTATTATGTATTTTATTTTAGTCGTTTCTTTGTATGTATCTTCATTAAATACCCATTCCATTATTCTTTGGTTATTTTCATGAATTGTTTCCTTTTTACCGCTTTTTCTTCCATTGTGTAAGTCTATTATTAAAATACCGTTTTCTTTTAAATGATTATAACAATTAAGTAATCCTTTTTCAAATTCTTCATAACTCTTTAAATGATTAAATACTGCGAAGAGAGAAAGTATTACATCATATTTTTGATTAATTTTAAAATCTAATAAATTTTTATTATATAATTTACCTCTTACTCTTGTTTTGGCAACATTAAGCATTTCTTTGTTTAAATCTATTCCATTTACTGAATAACCCTTTTCTTCTAGTAAATGCATGTGGATTCCAGTGCCACAACCTACATCTAATACTTTTTTTCTATCACCAATTATTTTCGTTATAAAATCTATTTCTTCATCATATTTTTTTGTTTGATAAAATAAATCATAATATTTTGCCATATTTTGATATTCATACATGTTATCATCTCTCTTTATACTTTTAAATACATTTTTTCGCTTTTAAATATTTTTTCATCCATTAATCTTAAATCTTCTGCTACATTTGGACGAAAATCCATTTGATTAAATATGTCTTTAATTATATCTACCCCTGGAGCAATTTCTATTAAAGTTATTCCCTTTTCATCAAGTTTAAAGACTGCTCTTTCTGTAACATATAATATTTCTTGTTTATTTAATCTTGCTTGTTTTGCCGAAAAAGTAATTTGTTCTACTTTTTTAACAAATTTATGTTCTGTTCCTTCATTTTCTATAATTAATTTTGCATCCTTTATTTCTTCTTTTAATCCTTTGGCTGTAAATGTTCCTATAAATATTACTTTTTTAGTTGATTGGGTTATGTTGATAAATCCACCGGGGCCCGTAACTCTAGTGCCAAATTTTGATACATTGACATTTCCTTCTTCGTCAACTTCAGCAAGACCTAAAATTGCCATGTCTAAAGATCCGCCGTTATAGGCATCAAATTGTTCAGGAGTTGAAACTACTGAATCTGGGTTTATTGAACCACCAAAAGCGACTCCACCGATAGGTACTCCACCAGTTGGTCCCGTTTCTACTGAAAGATATATGTCGTTGGCAAAGCCTTCTTCTGCAGCAATGTTGGCAACTGTATCTGGCATTCCTACTCCAAGATTTATTACATTTCCTTTTTTTATTTCTAAGGCTGCTCTTCGACCACAAATTTTGCGATTATTAAGTTCATTAATTTTTACTTCTTCCAACGGAATTTTTATATCTCCAACTATTTCTGGACGATATATTGGCATATTATAATCACCTAAAGTTAAATCAGGTTTTGATACTAAAACATAATCTACATATGAAGAATGAATTATGGCATTTCTGGCTTTTAAACTGCCTTTTGGTACTATTTTTTCTACTTGAGCTATTACTATTCCTTTTGAATTGTGAGCTGCTATTGCCATGTTGTATTGTTCACCAATTAATGCTTCGTGTTCTAATGATAAATTTCCATCTTCGTCTGCATATGTTGCTTTGATTATGGCAACATCTATTTTAAATGTCTTATAAAATAATTGTTCTTGATTTTCTATTTTTATTAAAGATACTATATCTGGTAGTTCTTTAGCTTTTTCGTTTGCTCTACAACCATTAATTCTCGGATCTGCAAAAGTATTTAAACCAATGTGGGTTATTATACCAAGTTCACCCCCGGCTATTGCCCGATATAAATGATTTATTACTCCCAAAGGAAGAGCAAAAGCTGGAAATTCATTGTTTCCTATAGCATTACCAAATACCTTCCCCATTCCTAAATGAGCACATATCGCTTTTCCTACTAACCCTGGTTTAGCAAGCATGTTCATTCCTACTTCATCTTCAGTTAAATTCCCTGGGGATATGCCACATGTTACCCCAATATTTTTGGGATGATTATTTTTTATATATGAATCTCTAATTGCTCTAAGTATTGCTTCACAAGAGCCACTTCCCCCAGAGCCTGAAATTGCTACCATATCATTATCTTTTATTAATTTACCTACTTCATCAGATTCTATTACTATCATGATTCACCTTCTATTTTTATTATAACAAAAAATAGCCAAAATAAAAACCTAAGTTAATAGGTTTTATTTTGCTTTTTTCTTTAATATAGTTGCATCCATCAATGCTTTTGTTACTCCACTTAAGACTATTGTTATTATTACTGTTGGAATAAATATTAACCAGAAAGAATAAATTGTTTCAGCGCTGTTTTGACCAAGTAGTCTTAATACTAATATCGCTACTGGATAGTGTAACATATAAATGTATAAAGATATGCTTCCTAAATACTTAAATAAAGAATTTGTAACTTTGTTATTTAATACTTTTGTTAAACCATCAGTATTTAGTAAGGTTAATCCAATAACTATTATACATAATAATGATACTGTCCATCTTTCTAGATTAAACCATGTTGCTGGATAAATTGTATACCATAGCAGAAGTATTGATGCTATAACATTAAGAATAGTTAAAGTTACTTTTCCTGTATTACTAAATTTGTGATTCTTTATTTTTTCAATTAAATAGTATAATAATACTCCACCAAGCATTCCTAATAATACAAATAATAATCCATTGTTAAATCCTATAACAGCCGTTTGGCTTGTTGCTGAGCCTCCCATACCATTTGTTGATGTTGTTTGTAATCCAAATGTTGACCAGGCAGTTTGTGCTGCTCTAGTATCAGTAAAACTCCACCAACCACTTAAAAATATGAATAAAAATGGTGCTACAAATCCTGATGTTACATCTTCATTTTTACATAATGCCCAATATAGGAAATAGCCCACTATTATTATTGCTGAAATAAACCATAGTGTACCGTTTAAATTAAAAAATTCATTTCCTAAACTTCTTAAGCCTACAGAATGGAAACCTAAGAATTCCCAAACACTATTTATTAGCATTGTGCATACTTGTTGGAAATTATAGTCTGGATAGAAAAATTTAGTTGATATTATTACCCCTAAGATATATCCTAGTATCAATACTGGCATTAATCCCTTTATTCTAGACCAAGTATATTCCCATGCTCTAGATCCTGCACTACGAGTTGCATATTCTTTTTCTTGCATTCTTCTTTTAAAATGCGAAACCATAAAATATCCAGCTGTTAGTGTAAATACTAATAATACTTCACTAGATCCAAAAAACCAGTTTGTTGTTTCCATATAATATCCTAATGATCCATCACATGATCTGGCTATAATCCATCCCGTATGAAAACCTATTATTGCTAGTGCTATTAAAAAACGCCATAATTCAATAGCAACATTCCTAGTCTTTTCTTTTGGTACTTCTTTCTTCTTTACCAAAATTTACACTCCTTTCTTCATAAGTATTTCCCTATGATAATTAAATTATACTTAAATAAAAGCAAAAAATCAATTTAAATTATTGATTTTTTGCTTCTTCTTTAATCTTACGATTGTATTCATCCATTATTGCAGTTTCTAATTTTTCACGCATTTCTTTGTTTGTAGGAAATACTACATTTTCTTCTTTTCCTTCTTTGTTTAATTTACCAGGCATTGCTACAAATAGTCTTGAGTTTCCTTCGATTATTTTAGCACCTCTAATTGCTAGACAATCATCTAGAGTAAAATCTACAAATGCTTTTAATTTAGATCCTTCTTTTTCTCTTGGATAAACTTCTAATCTTGTAATTTCCATATTACCTCTCCCTTACTATGTTTACTATATTTTATCCTATTTTTTTGTTTTTTGCAATATATTTTATAAATATTTTATTTTAACTTCTCCAGTTATTACATCTCGATAGGTAAAACTTTTTTCTTCATTGCCAATTAATACCGTAAAAATATTGGGATAAACTTTATATAAGACTCCTTCATATCGATTTACTCTATTTCTAAGACCATACACTGATATACTTACTTTACTATTTAATTTTCTAGTTATTTCATCTTTAATAAAATTTATATTCATCTCGGATACCCCACATACATTAATCCATTACACATTATGCCACCCATTCCTTCTTCTTTATACTTGGTTTTTTCTAATAATTTTTTTAAATCTATTTCTTTGTTTCTCTCTGTTAATGATATTGTACTTGCTATTATCGCTGGATCTAAAGCATGAATATTTACTCTTTTAGGGCTCGATGCAAAATTTGCTCCGGCTTTTATTAGTTCTTCATAATTGCTTTGGCATGCTCCTGCTATTATAACTAGTTTTTCATGACTTTTTTCATATCTTCGACATGCTTTTACTGCTTTAATAAAATAAGCCGAATTTTTATAGTTGTTTATGTCATTTATGTCACCTTTTTTACTAAAGTAAGCATCGTGCCCTGTTATAATTACAATATCTGGTTTATATTCTTTTAATAATAAAGGTATTTGTTCATAAACATTTTTTTCATTTATTTTTTTGCCTATTGCAAGTATCCCATTTTTTTTATAAAATTTTAAACATCTGTTTAAATAATCTTCATCACCATCTATATGTAAAACTTTAGCTGGCAAATAAAAATAATCACCACGCATTAATAATTCATCCTTAATATCTACTTCATCTATTGTTTCATCTTCTTTTATGTCTTCTTCAATTTTTAAATCAGTAATTTTGGCATCTGCATATAATCTAACTTCTACTCCTTTTAAATATACTATGTCATTTTCAATATTAATAACTTTAAACACTGTATCATTTCCGTAACTATTTCTTGTTACATAATCACCTTTTTTAATTTGCATGTAATATCACCATTACATTATATGAAAAAGACTAGGATTTTTTCCTAGTTCTATTTAATCAATTAATTTTTTATACATTTCTCTTAATATGGTTTCACTAATTTCTTCAGCTCTTACATTTTCATTAAATTTGTATTTTTCTATAATAGGTTTTATTTTTTCAAACTTTTCTTTATCTATATTATTTTTTAATGTCTTTCTCTTTTGTTTAAATATTTGTTTTAAAAATTCTTGATACTCATCTATCTTTATATCTTCTTTTTGTTCTTTTGAGTTAAATTCTAATACTGTACTTTCTACTTTTGGAATTGGATTAAATGAATTTTTTGAAACATTACATATTCTTTTAATATTAAAATAATATTGTAATAAAACTGTAATATAACCATATTCTTTTGTTTTAGGTAATGCTAAAAATCTATCTGCTACTTCTTTTTGAACCATTATTACTAACTTTTCTATTTTTAAATTACTTTTAATAATGTGTTCAATTATAGGAGTCGTTATGTAATATGGTAAATTACCAACAATATATAATTTGTTATATTGAATGTTGCTTATGTCTACATTTATATTACTTGTTAAGAAATCTTGATATATTATCTTTGTTTTATCATCTTCAAGATTACTTAAATATTCTTTTAAATCTGTGTCTACTTCATAAGCAATTATATTGCTTAATTTTTCTTTTAATCTTTTTGTCAATGCTCCCATACCCGGACCAATTTCTATTATTAAATCAAATTCATCACTATTTATGGTTCCAACTATTTTTTCAATAATGTTATTATCAATTAAAAAATTTTGACCAAATTTTTTCTTTGCTTTCATAAAAAACTAGGTGAGATTATTCCCACCCACTCCTTAATACATCATATGTTATTGTGCTTCTACCAATATATTTATACGCATATTCTTCAGTTGGTACTAAAAAGTCAATAGAAGTTCCTGTAACGCCACGATCTAATACTATTGCTAAATTCTTGCCATCACTTATTCTATTACTATAAAAGCTTATAATTGAACCACATGGTAAATTTTTACTAGATGCTACAATATATACTTCACCATATTCTGCATCATTATAAGTATTTGTTCCATCAGTTATATCATATTTTGGCATACAAGCTAGTGTCCCATTACAAAGTGGGCAATCATGAGCATAACCAGTTAAATCACCCGTGTATGTATCTATAGCTGTAAACTTTAAGGCTTCTTCTACTTCAACAACTTTTAATGCCATTGTTGATAAATTAATTGTTTTATTAATGCTATTGTTTTCTACTTTGGTAATAGCTATATTTGTACTGCTTTTAGCTACCACTAAAATCATTAATAACAAGCTTATTTTTATAAAATTTATTATTATTTTCATATTATTAATCCACCTCATTGGCTAAATTAATTATAGCATTTCCGTATTTTTTTGTCAAAAAGAAAAGAGCATTTTCCAAAAATAGGAATTATGCCCTTCCTCTACCAGAAACTTCTGATTGAGTTCTCCAATTTTTAATTTGTTCTAATACTAAATTATAATCTAAATAAAAGTCTTTTTCTAACATACTTTGTTTGTTTTTTATTCTTTCTTCTAATTTTGTTAATATAGCAAAATATATTGGTTTGTCTACATATTCTTGCTTTTTAACTTGAATCATAGTAAGAATTGTACTCTTATCTCTTTTTTCGTTTTCATACATAGCTAATGTAAGTATAAATTTTTCTAAATCTGATAAATTAGAACCATAAATTTGATTTGCTGTAACTCCATCTTCATAATAAATACCTCTTAATAGTTGAGTTGCACTTGGTTGTTCTGTTACATAATAATCAGAAATATCACTTGGTGCTATTACTTTATAAGATATTTTGCTTTCGTTAATATCCACCAAAATCCCTCCCTTCATAAATAATGTTTCCTATTATATACCAATTTTTAAAAAAATGCAAATAAAATTTTTTCTTTAACACTTTTTTTATATTTAAAATGGTAAGTCATCTAATTTAATATCAGATAAATTAATATTAGAAAAGCCAGAAAAAAAATTGGATTTTTCTTTGTTTTTTTCAGAATATTTTTTGCTTTCTTTTATAATTTCAAATATTTCATCCCCATATTCAGCATACTTTTTAGGACCAATTCCAGATACTAATTTTAAGTCTTCTTTTCTTTGAATATTTGCTAATATTATATTAATTAGTTCTTTATTGGTAAAAACAATATAAGCATTGTAATACTTCTTTTCTTTAGTTTTTTCCCAACGCCATTTTCTTAATTCTTCAAATAATTCTTTTTCTTCTTTATTTAAATCTTCTTTTGATGATATCATTTTTGATTTATTTAAATATAATTTGTTTAATGTTTTAAATAATTCTTTTACTTTAGGGTTATTTAATAAATGTTTGTCACTTAGAACTTCCCCAGTAAATGGATCATATCCATTACTTAATCCATCCAATATTTCTTCTTCAGTTATTTCTCTATTTATATTTAGTTCTTCTGGTTCAATTATTTTTTCTTCTAGTTCATCTATTACTTGATTTAAAAAATCTATTTCTGAATATGTATGATTTTTTTTGTTCCAATTTTCTTTTATTAAATTATATACTTCTATAATTTTTTCTCTATTATTTTTCAAATTATAATTAAAATATGAGATTGGAAAATTAAACTTTTTTGCAACTAATTCTCGCGAATTAAATGTCATTACATTGCTGTTTTGCACCCAAGCATTTATTGATGCTCTAGATACTCCTATATATTCCGCTAGCTCCCCTTGACTCATTCTAGTAGCTCTTAGTATTATTTCTATTATCATAATATCTCCTTTTAATTTATATTTTCTTTTAAGATAAATTAATATCTTTTTTTAAATTTATATTATATTGACTAATTTCGTTATAAATATTTATATTATTTACTACTGTTATAATTGTTCTTTCTGTAGATACAATATATTTTGTACAAGTGTTATTATCTTTTAAATCTGTATATATTGCTTTATATCCTTTAAAATATGAACAACCAAAATTATTATCTAAATCTTTTTTTATCTTATTTATAACTTTATTTTTATTTTTTGCTTTTTGCTTTTTATTTAATTTAATGTTTTGTGATAAAATTAATCTTTCTATTATTCTGTTAAATGCATGATTAGATAAAAAATAATTATTAACTCGCATAAATAACCTCCCCTTGGGGATGTATTATAACAGTTTTTGACAGTTTGTCAAGTATTTTTTTAAAAAGTAGACTTGTTAATAGATCGGTATATTGTTTATTTACTTTCATATAAAAAGGTTATTGATTTTTTTCAATAACCATTTTTGTATATAGTTTTTTTACATTGTTTGTTGTAATTGTTGCTACTTCATCTAATGTAATATCGAAAACATCTGCAATGAATTCTGCTATGTCTAAAATATATTTTGGAGAATTTTGTTTACCTCTATTTGGAACAGGAGTTAAGTAAGGTGCATCTGTTTCTAATATAATATTTTCTAAACCTATGTTTTTAATTATTTCTTTTAAATTGCAATTTTTAAATGTTATTACGCCATTAATTCCTAATAAAAATCCCATTTTTATGAATAGTTTGGCAACTTCTAAACTGCCCGAAAATGAATGAATAACACCTGTTACTTGATATTTTTTTAAAATATTTATTGTATCTTCTGTGGCTTCTCTAGAATGAACTATCACTGGTAATTTATTTTCTTCTGCTATCATTAATTGCTTTGCAAATAATTCTTTTTGTTTTTCTTTGTTATCCTTAGAATAATGATAGTCTAATCCTATCTCACCAATAGCAACGATTTTGGCATTATCTATATTGTTTTTTATATATTCTATGTCTTCTAAACTATAGTTTTCTACTTCTTCAGGATGAATGCCTATTGCCCCATATACATTTTGATACTTATCTATGGATTTTATTACTTCTTTATTGCTATTTTTTTCACATCCATTATTTATTAAATAATACACTTTGTTTTCTTTAGCTTCTTTTATTACCTTATCTATATCTTTATAATACTCTTTATATAAATGCAAATGAGTATCTATTAGCATTATTTAACCTCTATTCTATCAAATAAATGTGTTGCTTCGCTTAGATTATAACTATTGTCTTCATTAAATGATTTATTATTATTATCTTTTTTGTCTGTATTTAGTGTTTTAAATATCTTAGATGCTGTGTCTGGTAAATATGCTTGTAAATATACTGTTGCTACTCTAATTGATTCAAGTAAATTGTATAATACTGTTTCAAGTCTATCCTTTTTGTCTTCTTCTTTTGCTAATACCCATGGAGTTGATTCATCTATATATTTATTGCATTTTCTAAATATTTCAAATAATTCATCAAGTGCTTCATTTATTTTTAAACCATCCATTTTTTCAATTAGTACTTTATCTAAATTGTTAACAACTTCTTTTAATTCATTATCATAGTTTTCTGATATTTTTTTATTTTCTATTTTACCATTAAAATATTTATGCGCCATTGAAACTGTTCTGTTAACTAAATTTCCTAAATTGTTTACTAAATCAGCATTTGTGCGATTTATTAATGCTTCTTCAGAAAATGTACCATCCGCTCCGAAAGGAACTTCTCTTAAGACAAAATACCTTACAGCATCTATTCCATAAGAACTAATATATTCCCTTGGATCTTTATAATTTCCTAATGATTTAGATATCTTACCACCATTTATTACTAACCATCCATGACCGAATACTTGTTTTGGTGTATCTATTCCTAATGCCATAAGTAACGCCGGCCAAATAATTGCATGAAATCTAGTTATTTCTTTTCCTACTAAATGAATGTCCGCTGGCCAATATTTTTTGAATAATTCAGAATCTTTATTTGGATATCCTAAGCTTGTTATGTAATTAGATAATGCATCTATCCAAACATATATTACATGTTTAGGATCAAAGTCAACAGGTATACCCCATTTAACTGATGTTCTAGATACACATAAATCTTCTAATCCCGGTTTTATAAAATTGTTTACTAATTCATTTTTTCTTGATATTGGTAAAATAAAATTTGAATTTTTTTCGTATAAATCTAATAATTTATCTTGATATTTTGATAATTTAAAAAAATATGCTTCTTCAGTTACTTCTTTTACTTCTCTTCCACAATCAGGGCATTTACCATCAATAAGTTGGGTTTCTGTCCAAAATGATTCACATGGTACACAATAAAGTCCTTTGTATTTTCCTTTGTATATGTCACCTTGATTGTATAGTTGTTTAAATATTGCTTGAACACTTTTTTTGTGAGATTCATCTGTTGTTCTTATAAAATAATCATATGATATGTCTAAAGATTGCCATAAATCTTTTGCATTTTCTATTATTTTATCTACATATTCTTTTGGGGTTACTCCTGCTTCTGCAGCCTTTTGGGCTATTTTAGCTCCATGTTCATCTGTTCCTGTTTGAAAAAATACATCATATCCTAGTAATCTTTTAAATCTTGCTATGGCATCTGCTGCAATTGTTGTGTAACAATGTCCTATATGAAAGTTGGCACTAGGATAATATATTGGTGTTGTTATATAAAATTTTTTATTCATTTTCATCATCCTTTCTTTTATTTGTACTGCCTAATCCCCCTTTACGGATTTCACTAGCAGTATCATCATCACTTATTAAATATTTTATAAATATTCCTTGGGCAAAAGCTTCACCTTTTTTTATCACAAAGTCTTTGTCTCCTTCATTTTGTAATGATACAAAAAAGTGGCCTTCATTATCTATATTATTATAAAAATCACTATCAATTACTCCAACTTGATTGGTAAGTCTTACATTGTATTTAAAACCCATACTACTTCTAACTACTATTAATAATACTTCATCATAATGCATTCGTACCTTTAATCCTGTTGGTATCTTTAGTATTTCTTTTGGCTTTATTATATAATCTTTAATTGCTAAAAGATCATATCCAGCACTGTTTTTGCTAGCCCTTTTTGGTAATAAATATTCTTCGTATAATTTCTTGTCATCACCAAAACTTTTTTTAAATTCTTCAAAGCTAATTTTTTCAAATCCTCGCATACTTACCTCCAAAAAAAAATCATAAATTAAAGGACGAGTAAGACCCGCGGTACCACCTTAATTCATGATTACATGCACTTTAATTGATAACGGAATATCCCGATTTTGACTCCAGAGCCATCTTCAATATGTTTAATTATTCTTTTCCACCTAACAAGAACTCTCTATTAATCTTGCATATTTACTCTTTCCTTCTTCGCCAAACTGATTTTAGTTTATCATATATTTTAGTTTCAAGCAAGTATTCTTATTTTTTTTCAGTAAAATATCTATAATTTTATATTAATTGACCATAATAATGTTTAGGTGATATAAATTTGAAAAAGATTCGTTTTCTTTTTAAATTAATGCTTTTTTTGTTTATATCTTTTGTAATTAGTATTATTGGACTTTATACCTATGCATATCTAAGTCCAAAACTTGATATCAAAACTAGTGGTAGTTTATATTTGTATGATAATAATAATGAGTTGGTTTATCAAGGGTCTCGAAATAATGAATGGGCAAATTTAGAAGATATAAGCTCTTATTTAATTGATGCTACCATTGCTGTTGAAGATAAAAACTTTTATAAACATCATGGATTTGATTATCTAAGAATTGCAAAAGCTATGTATCTAAATATTAAAAATGGTTATATTGTTCAAGGAGCTTCTACTATTTCTCAACAATATATTAAAAATTTGTATTTGGATTTTGATCAAACTTGGAAAAGAAAAATCGAAGAAGCTTTTTTAACTTTAGAATTAGAAGTGCATTATGATAAAGATGATATCTTGGAAGGTTATTTAAATACAATTAATTATGGCCAAGGAAATATGGGTATTGTTAATGCCGCAGCTTATTATTTTAATAAAAAACCTAGTGAGCTTTCTTTAGAAGAAGCTATCATGCTGGCTGGTATTTCTAAAAATCCTTCTCATTATAATCCCGTTAGTGATTATGATGCTTGTATTAGTAGAGCTAAAATTGTTGCTAATGCTATGCTTAGTAATGATTATATTGATGAAGATACTTATAATAATTTGTTTCAAGATAAAATTGATATTTATGGTCAAAGCAAAACTAATAATTTACAAATGCTTATGTATTATCAAGATGCTGTATTAGATGAACTTTCTACTATTTCTTCTATTCCTGAATCTTTAATTGATGCTGGAGGTTTAAAAATATATACTACTTTAGATATCGATATGCAAACTAATCTAGAAAATAATATTTTAGAAAATAAAGTTGATGATGAAATTCAAGTGGCTAGTGTGGTTGTCGATCCAAATACCGGGGCTATCAGAGCCTTAACTGGTGGAATGGATTATGCTAAAAGTCAATATAATAGAGCTGTTGATAGCAAAAGACAAGTTGGCTCTACTATGAAACCTTTTCTTTACTATGCTGCTCTTGAAAATAATATGACTATGTCCTCTACTTTTTCAAGCGTTCCTACTACTTTTAATCTTTCTAATGGGCAAAATTATTCGCCCCAAAATGCTGATAAGTTATATGCTGATAAAGAAATTACTATGGCTGCTGCTTTGGCTTTGTCTGATAATATTTATGCTGTAAAAACTAATCTGTTCTTGGGAGTCGATAAAATGATTGAAGTTGCTCATCGTACTGGAATACAAGCAGATTTAGATGAAGTTGCTTCTCTACCCCTAGGAACTAGTGAGATCAATTTAATAGATTTTGCTACTGGTTATACAACTTTTGCTACTGGTGGTTATCAAAAAGAATTGTATTTTATTGAAAAAATAGAAGACTTAAATGGCAATGTTTTGTATGAACATAAAGATGAAAAAAAATTGGTATTAAATCCTAATTATACTTATATTTTAAATGAAATTATGAATACTACTAGTAATGATGCTTTTGTTGATTATACTACTCCAACTGCATTAACTATTGCTTCTCAATTTACAAATAAATATGCAATTAAAACTGGTTCAACTAATACAGACTTTTGGATTGTTGGTTATAATAAAGATGCTTTAGTAATGACTTGGATGGGATATGATGATAATAAAATTATTACTTCTAAAGTACGTACTAATTCAAAAAAAGCGTGGGTTAAAACCATTGAATACGCTTTAAAAGGTATTGATACAAGTTGGTATGAAACACCTAAAAATATTGTTGCTATCCCACTTGATGCTATTACTGGACAAGTTAGCACTGATAATAATAAAGTTGCTTTATATTATTATGTTAAAGGAACTGAACCAAATATCTCAAATGAACAATATGTTATTAGCGAAGAAAAAAACACTGGATAAAGTTGATGTGAACCCTAATCGGTAGACATCTAAAAAAACACATTTTAAAAATCAAGGGCGAACGAAGTGAGTTCATCTA